>DQWO01000332.1 GCA_011042595.1 Pseudomonadota bacterium | reverse complement strand
TCCCGGGGAATGATCTCCCGGGATTCATTTAACCGTTCTGACAGCTGATAAACCATGGTTTTCGGCAGGTCGGAGATAACTCCCAGTCCGCCGCACATATCACCGTAAAGGGTGCAGTAGCCCACTGCCATCTCACTTTTGTTGCCGGTGGTCAGCAACAAATGGCCAAACTTGTTGGACAGGGCCATCAGCAGGGTTCCCCTGATCCGTGCCTGAATGTTCTCTTCAGTAACATCCGCAGCCCGGTCGGCAAACAGAGGGGAGAGTGAATTTAAATAGCTTTCATAGAGATTTCTGATGGGTATGAGGTCAAACCTGATATCAAGGTTTTCAGCCAGTTTTCGGGCATCACTGATGCTGCCGGCGGAAGAATAGGGGGAGGGCATGCCAATTCCCCAGATGTTCTCTTTGCCCAGGGCTTCCACGGCCAGGCAGCAGACCAGGGCTGAATCTATGCCGCCCGAAAGCCCGATAAGGGCTTGCTGGAAGCCGCATTTTTTACAATAATCTTTTACTCCGAGGACCAGGCCCTGGTGAATTTTATCCAGATCGTCATTATCGTCAGCAGCCGTCAGCTGGCATCCGGTTGCTTTGTCAACAACTGCAATATCAGGAAGACTAAAGCATTTTACTTCTTCGGCAAAACCACATGTTGTCATGGATATTTCGCCGGCACCGTTCATTGCAAAGCTGTGGCCGTCAAAAATCAGTTCATCATTTCCACCTACCTGGTTGACCAGGATGAAAGGCAGCTGGTGCCGCCTCGCATGGTAACGGATAATCTCATGACGCAATCGGTCTTTGCCCACCTGATAGGGTGAAGCAGAGATGTTGATCATCAGGGTTGCCTGCTGTTTTGCCAGCAAGGCAATGGGGTCAATGGAGTAGGATGGTGATTCTTGTATTTCCGGAGCGTTCCAGGCATCTTCACAGATGGAAATTCCCAGCCGTTCACCCTTGAAATCGTAGATCTGAACTTCAATTGCGGATTCAAAGTAGCGGTGTTCATCAAAGACATCATAAACCGGCAGCAGAGATTTTTTCTGGATAAAGAGGATCTTCCCGTTTTGCAGCAATACGGCAGCATTGAAGAGCTTTTGTTCTCCGGAATTAAACTCCCGGATGACGGTGCCCGTCAGTAGTCCCATGTCGGGGAAACTTTTGGAAATCAGGCAGATTTTCTCCAGGCCTTTTTCCGCCTCGGTAATGAATGCTGGTCGATCAAGCAGGTCTCGGGGTGGATAACCGGTAAGATAAAGTTCGGGAAAAATTGTTAAATCCGGCAGCTCGGGAATCAGCTTTTCCAATACCTGCTTCAGCCGGGCAATGTTTCCCTCAATGTCCCCCATTATTGGATTGAGCTGGGCAATGGCGATATTCATTGGCTTAGAAAAGAGCCGGTTGGTTGGCTTGTTCAATGGCCGGGAAGGTGATGGGATAATTTCCGGTAAAACAGGCATCACAGAAGCAATCCTGGCCACCAATTGCCTGTTTCAGTCCGTTGCTGCTGATGTATCCCAGGCTGTCGGCGGTAATATATTTCCTGATATCTTCCACCGTATGGCTGGAGGCGATAAGCTCATTTCTGCTTGGAGTGTCAATCCCGTAATAACAAGGGAAATCGGTGGGTGGGGAACTGATGCGTACGTGGACTTCCCTGGCTCCGGCAGCCCGGATCATTTTAATGATCTTTCTGGATGTCGTTCCCCTGACGATAGAGTCATCTATAACAACCACTCGTTTATCCTTAATAACACTTTTTATGGCATTCAGCTTTATCTTGACCCCAAAATGACGGATGGAACTCTGGGGTTCAATGAAAGTTCTGCCGACATAGTGATTCCTGATCAGTCCCAGTTCCCAGGGAATGCCGGTTTCCTTGGCATATCCCAGGGCCGCCGGGGTGCCGGAGTCAGGAATGGGGATGACCATGTCTGCCTCCACCGGGTGTTCCCGGGCCAGTTGACGACCCAGCCGTATACGGACGTCATAGACTGTTTCGCCGAACATGATACTGTCAGGGCGGGCAAAATAGATATATTCAAAAATGCAGTGGGCCATTTTTTTGGCGGGAAAGGGAAAGTAGGATTTAATCCCTTTTTCTGAAATGGCCAAAATTTCTCCCGGTTCAATCTCCCGGATAAATTCCGCTTCCAGCAGATCAAAGGCACAGGTTTCAGAGGCGATAATATAGCTGTCTTTAAGCTTTCCTAAAACCAAAGGACGTACAGCCCTCGGATCCCGGGCGGCAATCAGTTGGTGTTCGTTCATAAAAAGGAGGGAATAAGCCCCTTTTACCTGTTTCAGAGAATCAGCAATCCGTCCTATAAGTTCTGATTCCCGGGAACAGGCAATCAGATGCATGATGACTTCGGAATCCATTGAGGATTGGAATATGGAACCATTATTGACCAGCTTACGCTTAATCTCTTCGGCATTTACCAGGTTGCCGTTATGGGCGATAGCGAGGGTGCCGAGGGAGAAGTTGATCATGAACGGCTGGGCGTTTTGCATACTGCTTGATCCGGCAGTGGAGTAGCGAACATGACCAATTGCCTGGGTGCCGGGAAGTTGTGCTATATTTGCTTCAGAGAAAACGTCGGCAACCAGTCCCATGCCTTTATGAATGGCATACTGTTTACCGTTTGTGGCAATGATGCCGGTACTTTCCTGCCCCCGGTGCTGCATGGAATAAAGCCCCAGATAGGCCAGGTTACTGGCCTCAGGATGGTTGGAAATCCCAATAATACCACACATTTTATCTTCCCCTGGAATGAGAAAAAAGGACCTGGCCGGCAGAAAAATACGAAGCGTTCAAATTTTCATTGATGGGGTTTTATAACAGTATTGACGATGCAATTCAACCATTAAACCCTCAACCAAAATGATCATTTTCCTCCCCCTGACCTGCTGCTGTTGCAAGGTCGGCTTGGTCGGGAATTTCCTTGACTCTTGCTCCATAATCAGCGACCATGATTTACTTTGTCTTTTTCAAGTGATTGTCTGGTAAAATAGGATATTTCAACCGGTCAACTTCGTGTTCTTTACGTTCTTCATGGTCGTAAAAGATTTTTTATTATGGTTGTGCTGGATCAGAGGCGTTATCGCATGAATCAGAATGTCAGAATAGTTTCCTGGAATGTCAATGGCATCCGGGCGGTGGAAAAAAAGGGTGAAATGGATCGCTTTATGGAACGATACACGCCGGATATCTTTCTGCTACAGGAAGTTAAAGCCAATCCTGAGCAGCTCTCCCGAGAGTTGACAGAACACCCTGAATATTGGCAGTTTTATCATCCAGCCCGTAAGGCCGGTTATGCCGGAACCGCGATCTGGGTGAAGAAAAACCGGTTTTCCCTGCCGGAATTTTTTACCGGGATGCCTGATTTTGATGATGATGAAGGCCGGGTGGCCCAGGTTGAAATTGGAAATAACCGGATATTCGGGGTTTATTTTCCCAATGGTGGCAAATCGAATGATGCCTGGCAGGGGAAGCTCAAATTTTACGAAAGCTTTCTGGCTTACATAAATGCCTTGCGCCAGAGTGGGAAAAATGTAATTTTTGCCGGTGACGTTAATTGCTGTCATGAAGCCATAGATATTGCCCGGCCCAAAGAAAATGACGGGAAGATCGGCTACCATCCCGAGGAGAGAAAGCGGATATCAGCCTGGGTTGAAAATGGCTGGGTCGATGTCTGGCGTCAAACCTATCCGGATAAGGGTAATGTCTATTCTTGGTGGAGTTTTCGCTCAGCGGCAAGGTCACGGAATGTCGGTTGGCGTCTGGACTATTTTTTCGTTGATCAAGCCTTTTTCACCCGAGTGCGAAATATTGCCTATCTGGGAGAGCAGATGGGCAGCGACCATTGTCCGGTGATGATGGAAGTGGACAGGCTTTAGACATTACGTTCTTCCATCGGGTACATCTGCCAGATGCCGCAGGGACAGACCGCCGCACAGAAACCGCAACCGATGCATAAATCATCATTAACCACATATTCGTAGCCGTCATCTTCGGTTTCCTGGCGTGAAATGGCTCCCTGGTAGCAGGACTGCTCGCAGATGCCGCAGTCACGGCAAAGGCCACAGGACATGCACTTCAACGCTTCGGTATCGCCATCCTTCGGTTGGGACATCCGGTCCCGTTCATAATATTCCCGACCGATCAGAGCATAATCAATCATTTCATCGCTGCGCTTTTGGGCTGGCTTTCCTTCCAGATCAGCCAGCACTGTCCTTGAAACCTGCAACCCGGCCCCCAGTGCATGGGTGATCAGGCCGGGCTTGTTGACATCACCGATGGCATAGAGATTTTTTTCATTTGTGTGTCCGTATTCATCCGTCTGAACATACCCCCGGAACAATTCCACCGTTTCCGGCAGGTAGTCAAGCTCAGGGTTTTCACCGATAGAGATAAACACCACATCGGTATCCAGGTGACTGCCGTCTTTGAAATAGAGCTTCCCTTCCTTTTTGCTGTAGCTCTCGGTGAATTTCGGATAGATGATCTGAGTTCCCAGGGCCTGGGCCATTTTCTGCTCTTTCCCGAAACTTGCTGGTGCCTGGATATCGACCGCGATGACCGATGATGCTCCCTGATTGTAGGCTTCACAGGCAATATCCATTCCCACATTGCCGGCTCCGATAACAATGGCTTTTTTGCCTTCCAGGTTTATGGGGCTGCGGGTATTTATTCCTTTGAGAAAAACAATTCCCGGAACCACATCTTCATAGCCGGGGAAGGGAATCAATCTTGGTGCGTGGGCACCGGTGGCCAGAATAACAGCGTCGAATTCGCTGCAAAGCTGGTCGTATCTTTTCCGGTTTATGGGGGAATTTAAGTGAATTTCAATCCCAAGGGAGCGAAAACGGTCAAGTTCATGGCTAAGAATTTCCCGCGGCAGGCGATCTTCGGGGATGCATTGGTAGATTTTACCTCCCAGTTCTTCTTCTCGCTCATAAAGTGTGACCTGGATGCCGGCCAGGGCCAGGTGCCAGGCGGCGGCAATTCCTCCCGGACCGCCACCGATTACCGCCACTTTTTCTTTTCTTGCCGGGTCTTTTTCCGGGGCCGAGATTTCCTGGCTGAGACCACCCAGCAGGGCGATATCAACCGGCTCCTGCAGCAGGACTCCGCGACTGCAGGCATCCATGCAGGGGTTGGGGCATACCTGGCCGCAGAC
>DQWO01000243.1 GCA_011042595.1 Pseudomonadota bacterium | reverse complement strand
GATGATGCGGCCACCAGTTATTTCAAGGGGAAAATGTCAAAACCGCTGGCGGAAGAAATGCGCCCGATTGTCAATGAAAGCCTGGCCCAGGTGGGGGCCATCCAATCATATGACAACATGATGGGCAAATATAAATCACTGCCGTTTGTCCCTGACGTCAAGGCTGATTTGACTGAGCATGTGCTGGACAAAGGCATGGACGGCATCTTTTACTACATAGCCAAGGAAGAAGCCGCCATTCGCCAGAATCCGGTTAAAAGGACGACGGAATTATTGAAACGGGTTTTCGGGGCACAATGACCGACAACCAGACTCTGGAAACCATCAATAACCGGCACAGCATCAGAATATTCGCCGATAAATCAGCATGATTTTTACGGCAATATCATGGTGTTCAACCGGGCTAAACAAATAACCACAGACCAAGCCGGGATTGATGTTTGTACCAAACAGTATCATGACGTGGTTTGAGGCCCATGAATCCCTGTTCTGGTGGCTTACCATCTCATCGGCGCTGGCCTTCATCGGCACCCTGATCGTTGTTCCCCTTTTACTGATCCGGATGCCGGCAGACTATTTTACCCGACAGCGACCCTACTATCATGGCCGACATCCCATTATCCATTGGACCATTCTAATCAGCAAAAATCTTTTGGGCATCATCTTCCTGTTGTCGGGGATAGCCATGTTGTTTCTTCCAGGACAGGGAATTATCACCATCCTGATGGCAATCTCCCTGCTTAATTTTCCCGGAAAACGATATCTGGAACAACAGTTGATTTGCCTCCCGGGAATTTTGGCAACAGTCAATAAGATACGTCAACGGGCCAAACAGCCACCATTGCTTGCCCCTGATTTGAAATAATAGCCCCGTCCGCAGCCCACGGGACGTTTATTAACCTGTCGGAACTTGTGGAATTTTTCCTTGCACGCCGCATAGCAGATGTTATATTGTCAAATAGCGTTGAATGGTTTTCTTGCATTCAATGGTTTCTGGTGTTTGAGTAGGCTTTAAAAATGAATGTAGCATTTGGAGGAACGATGAACAGACAGCATGCTCTCAAACTGCTTACTTGCAGCAAGCCGGAGTTGCAAGCTCGTTTCGGCGTGACCCAACTGGCTTTGTTCGGCTCGACCGCCCGCGATGCGGCGACCAGCGACAGCGATATCGATATCCTGGTGGCTTTCGACGGTCCGGCCACCTCCAAACGCTATTTCGGCGTACAATTCTATTTGGAAGATCTTCTCGGCCACCCGGTTGACCTGGTCACCGAAAAGGCCCTGAGACCAGAGCTACGCTCCTACATTGAACGGGAGAGAGTCAATGTCTGATACCGGCAAACGAGAATGGCGCTTCTACCTTGACGACATGATTGACTTCGCCGGGAAGGTTCTGGCCTACACCAAGGATCTTGATCAGGCCGTTTTCGTGGCCAGCGGGATGACTTATGATGCCACCTTGCGCAACCTGGAGCTAATCGGTGAAGCTGCAACTCACATCCCTGGTGAGTTCCGCACCGCCCATCCCGAAATCCCCTGGCGGATGATCATCGCCACCCGCAACCGGCTCGTTCACGGCTACCTCGGCATTGACAACGATACCCTCTGGAGTATCATCCAGGATGACGTTCCCGAACTTCTGCCACCGTTAAAGGAGTTAAAGAACGAGGTTTACTCTTAAAATCCGGCAGCATCAAGATATTCGACCTCCTGTCTGAATTCCTCATGGTGAACAGTTTCGATTTCGGAAGCGGGTATTATCTCACCTAGTTTAACTATCTTTACCGTCTTCAATTCCCGCCACAGGGACAGGAGGTTAAACCCATGCTCATCAAAATATTGACCCTGCTGTTGATTACCACGATCTTCCTGGCAACCGTCCGCCAGGCCCTGGCGCAGCCGGAGCGGGAAACGGCAACTTTTGCCGGTGGCTGTTTCTGGTGCATGGAACATCCCTTTGATCAGCTTGAGGGAGTTGATGAGGTGATTTCAGGATACATTGGAGGAAACACGACAAACCCCGCCTATGAGGACGTTTCTACGGGCACCACCGGCCATTTGGAAGCAGTGCAGATCACCTTTGATCCCCAGCGAATCAGTTATACGAAGCTGGTTGATCTTTTCTGGCGACAGATAGATCCCACGGATGCCGGCGGCCAGTTTGTCGACCGGGGAACGCAATATACTACGGCAATTTTTTATCACAGCAAAGCTCAACGATTAGCTGCGGAAAAGTCCCGGGCAGAGATGGAAAAATCCCAGCGCTTCAGCCGGCCGATTGTCACAAAAATAATTCCGGCCACCACTTTTTACCCGGCGGAAACATACCACCAGGACTATTATAAAAAAAATCAAATCCACTATCGCTTCTACCGTTCAAACTCCAGGCGGGATCAGTTCCTGGACCCCATCTGGAAAACAGCCGAAACGGCGATAGATCCCCCCGGTCAAAAGAAAAAATATCAGCGCCCGACACCGGAAAAATTACGAAGCAAACTGACCCCGTTGCAATATCAGGTCACCCAGGAGGATGGCACGGAAAGAGCCTTTTCCAACCAGTATTGGGACAATAAAAAGCCGGGAATCTATGTGGACATTGTTTCCGGTGAACCTCTTTTCAGCTCTACCGACAAATTTGTCTCCGGCACCGGCTGGCCCAGTTTTAGCCGCCCTCTGGAAGCGGAACATATCGTCAAAAAGGAAGATCGACGCCTGTTCAGTGCCAGGACTGAAGTTCGCAGCAAGGATGCTGACTCCCATTTGGGCCATCTTTTCAGCGACGGGCCACCGCCAACCGGCCTTCGTTACTGCATCAACTCGGCCAGCTTACGTTTTATTCCGGTGGAGGAACTGGAAAAAGAAGGATATGGCAAGTATAAAAGTCTCTTTACCACAACAGATTCAGATATACATGATCCCAAAATCAAGTAATAGTATTCGGCCAGCAACCATCAATCAATTTAACCAAGCCAGGTAATTCATGCACCAGGTAATTGTCACCATCATCCCCATATTCATGCTTATTTTTCTGGGAACCGGGTCCCGGAGGCTGGGATTTATGGAACCCCAGTTTACCGCCCCGGCAAATCGCCTGGTATTCCATCTGGCCATTCCCGCCCTGGTTTTCCGGGCCTTGACCCGGGCCTCGCTTAAAGAGCAATTTGATCTCAGGCTGGTGCTGATGACCATGGTGGCAGTACTCATCATCGTCCTGCTGACCTGGCTTTTCAATTATCGCCGGGCAGCGGTCTCCGGCCCGGTCAAGGGAACATTCTCCCAGGCAGCCATTCACGGCAACCTGGGCTACATTGGCCTGGCCGTGTCATTTTACTACCTCAGTGAGGCTGATTTTTCCCAGGCCAGCATGCTGGTGGGATTTTTGATGCTGATCCAGAACTGCCTGGCCGTCCTGCTCCTGCATTTCTATGGTCAGACTGAAAAAAAAGGGCAGGGGTGGAAAATGTTTACCCGGGTATTTTTCAACCCGGTTATCCTGGCGGCCACCGGCGGCATGATATTCAACCTGAGCGGCATCCATTTACCAGTAATCATTGACCGTTTTTTACAGATTCTCAGCGGCCTGGCCCTGCCCATGGGGCTTTTGCTCATCGGGGCGTCACTCTCCCCCAGCCTTCTGCGCCGCTGGTTTACCCTGGCATTTTTATCTGCAATCTTGAAGCTGGTGGCATTGCCTGGCCTTGGACTGCTGCTCTATTTCCTGGTTGGTCTTGATACCCGGAGCATGATTCCCGGTTTAATTCTGCTGGCTACACCCTCTGCAACTCTCACCTTTGTCATGGCCCAGGAAATGGGCGGCGAAGTGGACCTGGCGGTAGCTTGCGTTTCTCTAAGCACCATCCTCTCCGCGTTCACCTATGCCCTCTGGCTTGGATTGCTGACCTGATTCACTTTTTCTGCTTTATTGTCTCTGATTTTCCTGTTATGAATCGTTGCAGGAGGTCAGCGGATGGAGGCATTAAATTCACTGGGAATTCTCGCCGGCAGTTCATGGGGATCAGGAGTCAATCTCTATCTGACCATCGCCGCCCTGGGCATCGCCCACCGCATGAGCTTGATCACCCTGCCCGGCAATTTGGCGATACTGGACCAATACCCGGTTATTGGCCTGGCGATTATTCTCTATCTTGTCGAGTTTGTGGCTGACAAAATACCTCTGATCGATTCCATCTGGGATAGTGTTCACACTATCATCAGACCCGTCGGTGGCGCCGCCCTGGGCTATCTGGCCATGGGCAACTATGGACCCCTGGCCCAGATTCCGGCAGCTCTGGCCAGCGGTTCCATTGCCCTGGATTCTCACCTGACCAAAGCCACCACCCGGGTGGCCATCAATACTTCACCCGAACCCTTTACCAATTCCATTGCCAGCGTCGTGGAAGATATTTCCGTGGGCGGCATGCTTTTTCTGATTATGGGGCACCCGGTCATCGCCACCATCCTCGTCCTGGTTTTCATCCTCCTGTCCCTGTGGTTTTTGAAAAAAATGTTCAGATTTATGAAAGCAATATTCCGTCCCTCCAACCGCAGGCCGCAACTGGAAAGTCGAAATTAGCAGACGTGATTATAACATGACTAAATGCATTTTCAGAAAAGTAAAATTCCCCCTGTTAATAGAAACCGACAACCGTGTTGCCGCAGTAAGAAGTGGTGTTCAACTGGACAAAACAACCAACTTAGACCAATTTACCACTAAAAAATTTTACAAAGCTATAGACTCAACAGGAAAAAGATGGGATTACTATCCTGAAATGGATGCTCTAAGCCCATTAACTTTTGATAAACGGTGGTCTAAAGTTAAAATTATCCAGTTTTATAATGAACACCGCATCAACAACAACTGCATTGAATTTGTCGGAAAGTCATTGTCAAATAAAAGGCTTGAACAAGTTATCAAAGAAATTGTTGAATTTGATCTGAGGCAATAACCAATAAGGGTGGAGAGGACGCGAAATAGGCCTTCAATTCTTGCAATTATTACGGTCGCGCCTCTCACCCTGAGCGTTGTAAACTTAAAAACGAATCACATTACAACAAAACTAAGGCGGGCTTAACGCCCGCAACCCAAATTAAGGTATCAGGATGTTCCGGCATGGCTCTCGCTCATTCTCGCGGCACATCGTGTGCCGCTCCGAGGTGTGTGCCGCGAATCACCGTCGTGGTGATT
>DQWO01000324.1 GCA_011042595.1 Pseudomonadota bacterium | reverse complement strand
TGGGTGCCGAACGAATCACCACGACGGTGATTCGCGGCACACACCTCGGAGCGGCACACGATGTGACGCGAGAATGAGCGAGAGCCATGCCGGAACATCCTGACACCTTTATTTGGGTTGCGGCCGTTAAGCCCGCCTTAGAATATTGCTGGGTTTCATGTCTCTGGTTATCCTAACTGAACTGAAGATCGTACTTGATCATGAACGGCCCCAGCTTATCAGCTATCAGTTGGTTTATTTCCGCTTTATCTATTCCGGCCGGCAATTTTGCTGTAATCGTGGCGAGAGTTCCGTAAACTGAGTTCTCGCCAACGCTGACTTCGAATGAATCTACAAGTTTTGTCACTTCGTTCAAAGCTTTTCGGTAAACATGCTCAATCGCCAGCCAACGCAGTTTCGGTTTGAATATCTTGCCGACCGCGGTTAAGGGCATTTGTTCCAGAATGAAAGCCTCTTTTGGAATCGCGGCCCGTTCACCTATTTTGTCAGCCAGATAGCCGAGAATCTCTGTCGATGAAATCTGCGAATCTTTCTGCAACTGGACGAAAACCACGGGTACCTCTCCGGCATAGGCATCTGGCTGTCCGACTGCGGCGGCCAGTTCAACCTCCGCCATGGTCTGGGCCGGACCTTCAATCAGACCAGGATCAATATTATGGCCGCCGCGAATAATCAGATCCTTGCTGCGGCCGGTAAGCCAGAAATAACCGTCCTCATCCTGCCGGGCCAGATCACCTGTATTGAGCCAGCCCGGTTGGGGCCAGATATTTTGGTTCTGGCTTTGATCCAGATAACCGGGAAAAACATTGGGGCCGCTGATACAGAGGGTACCAATCTCATTAATCTGCGCCTCACGCTGAAAACTACCGTCATCATCAAGAATTAATATCCTGGCCTGCTGATAAGGCAGCCGTAGACCGACGGAGCCGATTTTGCGCAATCCATCCGACGGGTTGACGATCGAACCGCAGGTTCCTTCCGTCTGTCCGAAACCCTCTATAATTTTCATCCCGGTATTCTGTTCAAAGCTTTCGAAAAGCTGTACGGAGAGCGGTGCCGCCCCGCATAACAGATATTTGAGCGACGAGATATCGGCATTTTTGTCCAGGTCTGCTAAAAGCATTGCCAATACCGTCGGCACTGCGGAAAAGAAGACGCCGCGGTAGTGTTCAACGATGCGGGAAAAGTTTTTTATTACTCCGGGGTCACGATAACCTCTGGGGCTAAGCAACAGAATGTGAGCCCCAAGCGCCAGTGGTAGGGAACCGGTAGCGGTAGTTCCATTGACATGAAACAAAGGCAGTCCGCACATGAAAGTATCACCCTGGTGCAGGCCGCTGAAATTAATGCGAACCATCTCTACCATACTGACTTCATTAAAATGGGTGTGAGGAGCCAATTTCGGGGTTCCGGTAGTGCCCCCGGTATGATAGATGGCGGCGATTTCCTCAGAACGGATCTTCCGCCCTGAGTCAAGTTTGTCGGCGGCATATCTGGCGACCGTCTCCTCATAACCGTAAATTCCGGCGGCCTCATCGCTTGGTCCCATGACCCGGACGATCGCCTTTAGATCCGGCAGATTGTTACGAATGCTCTCGACTTTCTCCCAGATGTCGCTTCCGGGAAGATTGCCGAGGGCGACCAGGACCTTGGTTTTAGCGTGTTCGCAAATCTCCTGGATAACTTCGGCATTAAGCATGGGGTTGATTGGATTGACAATGCCTGCAGCCTGTCCGCCCCAGAGGACGAAGTGAGTTTGGGGAAGATTGGGCAGAATGTAAGAGACAACATCGTTCGGACCAATGCCGAGATCATGAAACAGGTTGGCTGTACGGTTGACCTCGCCTAAAAATTCTGCGTACGAGTAGGTAATAGCTTTTTTGTAAGCATTGCCATCCGCAAAAAAACTTAGCGCCGGCGCCTGGGGGTCGAGGCTGACGCCGTGCCGGATCAGATCGTAGGTGTTATCGGCAACCAACCGTTTTTCAATCGGGGTCTCTTCAATCTGCTCAATGTCAGCCAGACTCACAACGCCGTTCTCCATATTTTAACTCCTAAACAAATTCACAGTTGTAATAATTAGTACCTTACTTCTGAAAGGCTGTCAAAAAAAACAAGAAATTGTCGGGAACACATTCAGGATGTTCGGGCTTGGCTCATAGCGGCATTGGGTGCCGAACGAATCACCACGACGGTGATTCGTGGCACACACCTCGGAGCGGCACACGATGTGCCGCGAGAATGAGCGAGAGCCATGCCGGAACAGCCTGATACCCTGATTTGGGTTGCGGGCGTCAAGCCCGCGTTAGATGTAGATTCCACCGTTGATAGTAGCCATCTTCTGCCGCCAATATGTGATAACCGGTTTCCGCCGGTAAATTAAGCACTTTTGTTGAGGCCGATCTTAGCAAGTTTGCGGAAAAATGTACGCCGGGACAGGCCCAGACTTGATGCCGCCTTTTCCCGGTGCCATTGGTGCCGTTCCAAGGCTTTAAGAAATACTCTTTTCTCAAAATTTTTGAGTAAATCTTTATAACCCATTCCTTCGTTATCAGCAGCAGTTTCCAGAAGTTCGTCTGCTTGGGTTTCAATTTGCTTATGGGTTTCCATAAAGTCAAACTTGTGCAGGGTGATATAGCGATGGATGGTGTTTTGCAGTTCCCGAATATTTCCCGGCCAATGGTGATTATACATGGCTTTATGGGCTTTTAGCGACAAGGGCAACGGCGCGTGTTTTCCATTGTTTCCATACTCTTTCATAAAGTGTTCGATCAGTAGAGGGATGTCTTCTTTACGTTTACGCAACGGTGGAAGTGAGATCGGAATTATGTGAATACGGTAGAAAAAATCTTCACGCATTATCCCTTTGCTTACCAGTTCATGCAGATTACGGTTGGTAGCGGCGATAATGCGCACATCATGCTGTTCAATTTCACTCCCACCCACCGGCATATATCCTCCGCCTTCCAAAGCTCGCAACAACTTTACCTGGTTGTTCAGGTCGAGTTCCCCAATCTCATCCAAAAACAGGGTTCCCCCATCCGCCTGGCTGAGAAATCCACTTTTATCACGGACGGCTCCGGTAAAAGCCCCTTTCTTATAACCAAAAAATTCACTTTCAAAAAGATTTTGCGGGATGGCACCGCAGTTGACCGGAATGAAATTATGGTTATTGCGGCGGCTGTTGTCGTGGATCGCCCGTGCGGCCAGCTCTTTGCCGGTGCCGGATTCACCGTAAACAACAACATTGGCGTCGGTCGTCGAGGCATTTATAATAAGTTCGTAGACACCCTGCATGGCGGGGCTTTTGCCGATGATGTTGCTGAATTTGTAGCGGTCTTGGAGATTGGAACGCAGGAGGATGTTTTCATGACGCAGAAGCTTTTCGCTTTTTTGCAACGCCTCACGGGCACGGCGCTGCTCAGTAATGTCGGTGATAATGCCTTCGACATATTTGAGTTTTCCGCTTGTATCGTAGATCGGGCGGGCATGCATAGAAACCCAGATTCGACTGCGATCTTTTCGGTAGAACTCAACCTCAAACCCGTTGACTGCATTGTTTTCCTTAAGCAGTCGGGAAAATTCCTGGCGCTGGGTTGGCTCAACATAGAGATCGCGCTGAACGCTCCCAATGCTTTTTGTCATGTCTTCCCGTGATTCATATCCAAGAGTTCGAGCAAATGAAGGATTTACGCTGACAATTTTACCTTCATTGGAAACTTGAAAGATACCTTCCACGGCATTTTCAAAGATATTTCGGTATTTATTCTCAGCTTTTCTTACTCGGTCAAAAAGCCGGGCATTTTCAATGGAGATTGCGACCTGGGCAGATATAATTTTAAGCATTTCCAATTTCAGGGGAGTGAAAGCGCCAACAACCTGAGGGTTTTCCAGATAGGAAATCCCGATCATCCTGGCTTTGTGGAGAATCGGAACGCATAGTACTGATTTTGAGGATTGGGATTGAATGTGGTCATCGTTGCTGAATCGGCTATCTTTGCAGGCTTCATCCAAAACAATGACTTCATGGGTTTCGGCTACATATTTGATGATGGCATCAGAGAGAGCCTCTTTTTCAAAGGGGATCGGCGGTCTGAGGACAGAGCTGCCCTGTTCTGCCGTACCTCGGGCTTCAACCAGGAGTTTGTCGTTGGTTTCCAGCATTAAATAGGCATTTTGAGCGCCGGCGTTTTCAATCATAATCGTGACTAACATTGAGAGCAGCCGGTCAAAGTCGATTTCACTGGAGATTGCCTGGGATACCCTGATCATGGTTGACAGGTTGAGGCCCTTCATATCTTCACTCGATCATGGCAGGAGCAGGGGTATGGTCTCATAAATAATCCGATCTGAATGGCTGCATGGAGATATCCCTTGAGTGGGCTCAAAAAGACCCTTATAGTGTCATTTTTGACATTACACAAAGATTCAACGTAAAAGCAAGCAAATAAGTTGATTACCCATTAAATAATGCCAATAATGACACTATTATCGTTTTTGCTTCGATATTTTTAAATAGAAAGACGGATTTTTTATTACCAAAAAGATGAAAACGAAAAAAGCCCCAAAACCGTCATCCCGGATACTGGATAGATCCAGTAAAAACTTTGATCCGGTTAGCCAAAAGCTGTTGATTTCACAGGATCGTGGTTTTTTCCGGAATGATGTTTTAGGGGTATTTCAGACTTTTTTAATCTGGTATTTAAAACTAAAAAAACAGTATAGATTAGCAAACCATATAAGATTTATGGTGTTGATGCTATGCTGAACGGCATAAATTTTGCTGTGTAAAGGCAAAAAAATTAGAAATTTTTCATATTTCTGGGTTGCAATAATTAGAAAATTGTTTTATGGGAAACAGAAGGTCGCAATGCATCTTTAGCAAAGACGGCTTTTCATCATACAAGTTCTTAACTTTTTTTAGGAGGAAAGGTTATGAGGCAAGACCAATCAGGGAGTAGTCTACTGTATAAGTCCATGATCAGTTGTCTGATCATGGTGTTTGCGGGGGTGCTGTGGTTCAGTCCGCCGGTTCGAGCATTTGAAGTTTACGAAAGTGACGCGGTTAGAATCCAGTTAGATTCAACCGTTTCCTACGGCTTGCAGTGGCGGGTCCAGAGTCGGGATGATGATATAATCGGGATCGCCAACGGGGGCAACAAGCACTCGTGCAACTACGACGACGGGAACCTGAACTACGAC
>DQWO01000232.1 GCA_011042595.1 Pseudomonadota bacterium | reverse complement strand
TTTACCATTGAAGAGCCTAAGCAATATATGGACCTGTGCCGGAAAGCCAATGTTATTGTTGATCAGGATGAACGCCAGTCGATAATAAAAGAACAACTGCTGGTGATTGAAAGAGAAGTTGAAGGAACAATCATCGACGATGAGGAACTGCTTAAAACCGTAACCAACCTGGTAGAATTTCCCTCGGCGGCCTGTGGAGCTTTCGAGCTACAATTTCTCGAACTTCCGGAAGAAGTTTTAATCACGGCTATGCGCCATCATCAGAAATATTTCAGCCTCCGTGACCCCCAGGGAAAATTGATGCCCAACTTTATCACCATCAACAATACCCTTGCCCATGACCCCCGGCTGGTAATTGCCGGGAATGAAAGGGTGCTCAGGGCCCGGCTTAATGATGCCCAATTCTTCTACCGGGAAGACCTGAAAATTCCCCTGGAGACATTTGTAGAACGACTGAAAAATGTTGTCTTTCAAACAAAGCTTGGTACATCTTACGAAAAGATGGCCAGGTTCCAAACCCTGGCAACAGAGCTGGCGGAAAAGCTCTGTCCGGCCAAAAAAAATAAAGTGAGCCGGACCGCCCTGCTCTGCAAGGCCGACCTGGAAAGCAACATGGTTGGTGAATTTTCTGACCTCCAGGGAATCATGGGCAGAGAATATGCCAAGGTAGCCGGCGAAGACCAGGATATCAGCCGGGGAATCTATGAGCATTATCTTCCTACAGCGGCCGGCGGCAAGCTGCCCACCGATGATTGCGGCGCCCTGGTGAGCATTGCCGATAAGATTGATACTATTGTCGGCTGTTTCGGCATCGGCCTGATACCCACTGGTGGCGCTGACCCTTATGCCCTGCGGCGCCAGGCCCTGGGAATTATTCATATTATTCTTGACCGGCAATATACCATTAACCTGACTGAACTGGTAAAAAGGTCTCTGGAGCTGCTGGCGGCTAAAATTGATCGTCAACCCCAAGTGGTTGCTGATGAGGTATTAGAGTTTATAAAAGGCAGATTTTTCAATAACCTGACAGCCAGAGGAATTCCTGCCGGAGTGGTCGATGGGGTGTTAGCCACCGGTTTTTACGAGCTGCTGGAAGCCAATCGTAAGATTGAGGCTTTGGATACTTTCCGCCATCGGAATGATTTTGAATTATTACTGGTGGCATTCAAGCGGGTAATGAATATTATCAAAGGAACAGCTGAAGAACAAATTGTTCCTGACCTGCTGGAAGTTGCCGCCGAAAAAGAACTTTTTGAGAAACTTAATCTGATTTCAGCTTCCTGCCAAAAAGACATAGCCGGCCGAAACTACCTGCAGGCCCTGGAAACCATGGCGGAATTGAAACCGGCGGTCGATACTTTTTTTGACAATGTGATGGTTATGGTTGATGACCAGGCAGTAAAAAATAATCGCATAGGACTGCTGCAGGCAATCGCCGGCCTGTTTAAACAAGTGGCTGATTTTGCCAGGTTGTAATATTTTCAGGATACATTAAGGAGGATTTTGATGGCTGAACAACATGTTTATACATTTGGCAATGGTATAGCTGAGGGAAATGCTTCGATGAAAAACATCCTGGGTGGCAAGGGAGCCAACCTGGCGGAAATGACCAATATCGGCATTCCTGTTCCTCCCGGATTCACCCTCAGTGCCAATACTTGCGTTTATTTTTACCAACATCAGGACCAGTATCCCGAAGGACTATCTGAGCAGGTACAGGAAGCCTTAAACAAAACTGAGAACATCATGGGACGCCGTTTTGGCGATCCTGAGAATCCCCTGCTTTTTTCTGTCCGTTCCGGAGCCCGGGTTTCCATGCCCGGAATGATGGATACCGTCCTTAATCTCGGTCTTAATGACGATACCATCAAGGGCATCATCAAGCAATCTGGTAATGAGCGGTTTGCCTATGACAGTTATCGCCGTTTTATCCAGATGTACGGAAATGTAGTTATGGGTATCGACGGGGAAAAGCTCGAAATCCTGCTGGAAAAAGCTAAAGAGAAAAAAGGGGTAAAACTGGATACAGAGCTCGATGCTCTGGATCTCAAAGAACTTGTGGGCCTGCTCAAAGAACGGATTCAGGAATTAACCGGTTCTCCCTTTCCGGAAGATCCCAAAGCCCAGTTGTGGGGGGCAATCTCAGCAGTTTTCAAATCCTGGAATAACCAGCGGGCGATCACCTATCGACGATTGAATAATATCCCTGATCATTGGGGCACAGCGGTTAACGTTCAAGTGATGGTTTTTGGCAACATGGGTGATGACTGCGCTACCGGCGTCGCCTTTACCCGGGATCCATCAACCGGGGAAAACTATTTTTTCGGCGAATTCCTGGTCAATGCCCAGGGAGAGGATGTGGTCGCCGGCATCCGTACCCCACAGCCGATCAATAATGTTGGCAAAACTGATGATTCGCTTCCATCCCTGGAAGAAGTCATGCCGGACTTATACCGACAACTGGTAGAAATATACCAGAAGCTGGAGCATCATTATCGCGACATGCAGGATCTGGAGTTTACGATTGAAAAAGGTAAACTATGGCTGCTGCAAACCAGAAATGGCAAACGAACCAGTAAGGCATCGATTAAAATTGCGGTGGATATGGTCCAGGAAGGTCTGATTGACAAAAAAGAAGCCGTTTTACGTATTGACCCTCAGCAGCTGGATCAGCTGCTGCACCCAATGCTGGACCCCGATGCCCCCCGGAATACACTGGCAAAAGGTTTGCCGGCTTCCCCTGGCGCCGCCTGCGGCGAAGTGGTTTTCTCTGCCGATGAAGCTGAGGATATTAACGAAGAAGGAAAACCGGTAATCCTGGTCAGAGTCGAAACATCGCCGGAAGATATTCACGGCATGAACGCCTCCCGGGGCATTTTAACTGCCCGTGGAGGGATGACTTCCCATGCGGCCGTCGTTGCCCGGGGTATGGGAAAATGCTGTGTAGCCGGTTGCGGCGACATACGGGTGGATTACGGGGCAGAATTTTTCAAGGTTGGAGATACCATCGTCAAAAAAGGTGACATTATCACCTTGGATGGCTCAACCGGCCAAGTATTCCTTGGCACCATCCCGACCATCGAACCTGCCCTGACCGGCGAATTCGGTACCTTCATGGAATGGGTTGACGAATTCCGCCGCTTACAGGTAAGAACAAACGCTGACACACCCCATGATTCAACCGTTGCCCGCAACTTCGGCGCCGAGGGCATCGGCTTATGCCGGACAGAACACATGTTTTTTGAAGAAGATCGGATTATGGCCGTACGGGAAATGATTCTGGCTGATAATCTCTCCGGACGGGAAAAAGCCCTGGCGAAAATTCTGCCAATGCAGAAGAGCGATTTTCTGGGCATTTTCACTGCCATGAATGGTCTGCCGGTAACCATCCGGCTGCTGGATCCCCCGTTACATGAGTTCTTACCCCATACCGACCAGGAGCTGAAAGCGCTGGCTCAATCCATGGGAGTCCCCTTTGAAACGCTCAAAGAAAGAACAGCGGCCCTGCACGAATTCAATCCCATGCTGGGACATCGTGGTTGCCGGCTGGGGATTTCCTACCCGGAAATTTACGCCATGCAAACCCAAGCGATTATTGAAGCCGCCTGTGAACTGGTAAAAGAAAAACAACTGGACATCATTCCGGAAATCATGGTGCCCCTGGTTGCCGATGTCAAAGAATTAAAAATTCTGAAGGAAAAGATCATTACTATCTGTGATGAAACCATTTCCCGCTACGGCATTACTTTAAAGTATATGATCGGTACCATGATTGAGCTGCCCCGGGCGGCTATCACCGCTGATGAAATCGCCAAGGAGGCTGAATTTTTCTCCTTCGGCACCAACGATCTTACCCAGACTACTTTTGGCCTCAGCCGAGATGATGCCGGGAAATTCCTGAAAGATTATATCGACCAGGGAATTTTTGCCCGTGATCCCTTTGTAACCATCGATATTGACGGAGTTGGCGCGCTGGTGGAAATGGGAGTCAGCAAAGGCCGTCAGGCGCGCCCGGACCTGAAGGTTGGCATTTGCGGTGAACATGGAGGAGAACCGGCATCGGTTGAATTCTGCCATCGGGCCGGACTCAACTATGTCAGCTGTTCCCCTTATCGGGTTCCCATTGCCAGACTGGCAGCAGCCCAGGCAGCACTAAAGGAGTAAGATAGCGGTCAGCTTTCGGCTATCAGCTTTCAGCAAAGAAATGGGGATATCTCAAAGCACTGGCATAGTCGATCAACGCCCAGACCGGATGTTTCAAACCCTGCTGGCAGCATATGGGCCACAATCATGGTGGCCGGCGGAAAGTGTTGAAGAAACCATCATCGGGGCGATCCTGACCCAGAATACTTCCTGGAAAAACGTTGAACGGGCCCTGGAAGTGTTACGACGGGAAGAAATGATGGATGTGGGTCGTCTGTCACGCATAGAAACCGAGCAACTGGCCACTTTCATCCGCTCATCAGGTTATTACAACCAGAAAGCCAAACGACTGCAAAATTTCTGTCGCCGGCTTAAAGATGAACATGGAAATTTGAGTCAGTTAGCTACATTGTCAACCCAAGATTTACGTGATTGGCTGTTGGACATCCATGGCATCGGCAAGGAAACCGCGGACAGTATTCTGCTCTATGCTTTCAGCCGTCCTGTTTTTGTCGTTGATGCCTATACTATCCGGATTTTCAGCCGCCATCATTTAATTAAAGAAACATCAGGTTATGACCAGGTACAAACCTATATCCATGAAAACCTGAAACCTGAGGCACAAACCTATAATGAGTTTCACGCCCTGCTGGTTCGTACTGGCAAGGAATGCTGCCGGCGAAAGCACCCTCGTTGTGAGAACTGCCCGTTAACAGGTGATAAAGCAAGGTATAATGTACAAGGTTAAAGACGTACACTGTACACCCTTTAAGGATTAATGCATGACTAGCAAATCTTCCGATATCCAGCCAATCAATCCGGTAATTGATGCAAAACAAGCCATATTTGATAAAATTTTTTCAGAAAATCAGGAACTGCGGGACAAATTGTCCCATATCATCGAGATCAGCCGGGAAAACGAAGATCGTCAACATCATTACGACAAGTTGGAAGAAGCAATTTTTGCGGCTGACAATCTATCCCAGTTAATAACTTCTCTGCAACGTGAACTTGTTGAGCGGTTTCATATCCCCCTGGTTACGGTGGCCCTGCTGGATTCCGTCCTTG
>DQWO01000020.1 GCA_011042595.1 Pseudomonadota bacterium | reverse complement strand
GTGATTCGCGGCACACACCTCGGAGCGGCACACGACGTGCCGCGAGAATGAGCGAGAGCCATGCCGGAACATCCTGATACCTTCAAATTGGGTTGCGGGCGTTAAGCCCGCGTTAGGTTCTTGCAACATATTTTCAGGTTTATCCGGCTTCCGGTGGATTAGTGACAGGGGTTTCCTTCATGAAGTGAAATTCAACCCGGCGGTTTTTAGCCCGATTTTCAGGGCTGTCATTGGGAACCAGCGGCCGGGTGTCGGCATAACCTACTGCCATCAGCCGTTTTGCCGGGATACCTTTTTTTTCAACCAGATAACGTAAAACCGCGGTAGCCCGGGAAGAAGAGAGTTCCCAGTTGGAAGGATAAAGAGGGGACGAAGTCATGGGAATATTATCCGTATGTCCTTCAATGGCAACCGGATAGTTGTTTTCGTTGATAATCTTGGTAATGGTATCAAGAAATGATTTAAAGTCTTCTTTGATACTGGCTGAACCGGCATCAAACATCAGTTTGCCGGTGATTTTGAGGGTTACGCCATTTTCATCAATAGTGACTTCCGCTTCATTCTCCAGCTCATGGTCTTCAATGGCCTGCTTGACCTTATCCCCCATTTCCAGCATATCAATCATGCTGCTCTCTTTTTCAGATAACTGAATGGAAATTGGAGTGCTGGATCGTTCTTCAAAATCTCCGGGGTTTTCGGTAACCGTGCCAAAAGCGTCTTTAACCGAGCCGAGCATGGTTCTGAATTTCACCACATCCATGTTGGAAAAGGAAAGCAGGAGGACAAAAAAGGTCATCAGCAGGGTGGCCAAATCGGCAAAAGTGGCCATCCAGGCGGGGGCCCCTTCCTCACACTCTTCACATTCAGTTTCCTGCTGCTGTTCTTCTGCCATTATGCTTCTTCCTGCTGGGTCTGACGCAGATTGGGACTTAGAAAAGCCTCCAGCTTACTTCGGACAATAATCGGGTTGTCACCTTCAAGGATGGAAAGAACACCCTGGATGACTACCTCCATCATCAGGACTTCCTCTGCCGACTTGCCACCCAGCTTTTCGGCAATGGGAATGGCTATCAGGTTTGCCAGCACAGCTCCGTAAAAAGTGGTCAACAGGGCCACGGCCATTGAGGGGCCGATGGAGCCGGGGTCACTGAGATTCTGGAGCATCTGCACCAGGCCGATAAGGGTTCCAATCATACCAAAAGCCGGGCCCAGGGCTCCGAGGGTTTTAAAAACTTTCTGGCCACTTAGATGCCGCTGTTTCATAAATCCTATTTCGGTTTTTAAAATGGCCTGCACCAGGCTGGGGGCGGTGCCATCGACAACCAGGCGAATGCCCTTAGCCAGGAAGGGATCATCAATTTCTTCTTTTTCCAGGGCGATTATACTTTCCTTTCTCGCTTTTACCGCCAGGCCGACAACTTTCTCAATGATTTCTTCCGGACTTGTTTTCGGGCTGAAAAAGGCTTTCAGGGCGATTTTGATTGATCCGATGACCCGATCAAGGGGGAAGGCAATCAGCATGGCGGCAACCGAGCCGCCAATAACGACGAGAACTGATGGAACATCAATAAATGCGCCCAGGCCGCTGCCCATCAGGATAGCGGCAATAATTAACCCTGCTCCGGCGACAATTCCTATTATGGTTGCAATATCCATGGCTTACGTTTTACCTGTTTTGATTTCCTGATTTTCTTCGTAATAAAAAACGCTCTTATGTATGGAATCGTTTTTTAAGTTTGAAGCTTTAATGTTAATTTCAACCCCCGGGAAAATAGTGTCAAAAGCGTAGAGTCGGCAATTGGCATTGATTTCCTGTTCCAAGGCAATCGCATCTTCAAGGGTGTTCAGTTTTTTCTGTTCCACCAGTGCCAGCTCGTTAAGATAAAGAAGTTTAGCCTGCAGCAGTTCCTGCTCTTCCTGGAGTTCTTCTGTTTCTTTCCTGCTGACCTGTTCATGCTCCTGTTCAAAAAAGAGATGAATTTCTTCCAGGCGATCCTGGAGCGATTGAAGATCTTTTTGTGTTTTGCGAACATATTCTTCCTGCTTATCCTTTTCCTGCAACAGGAAGGGATCAACCCCCAGAGAAATTCTGGTGGCTGTTGCCCATTTTGCGCCAACGATTTTGGCATAAATGCTGTTTTTTACCTGGCAGGAACCGCCGACGATAACTCCCGGTTCATGGAGAAAAATTATACTGTTGGCAGTTATCAGTTGGCTATGGAGAGCGGACTTCTCAATGAAAATATTTCCCCCGGCTTGAATCCGGGAGTTTTCAACATATTTTGTCAGAATAGTCCCGCCGCAGTAGACGCCTTTTTCCTGGCAGGCTATAATGCCGCCGCGGACGATCAGATCTTCATCAATTTCAATATGGGCACCTTCGATACTGCCTTCAACGATTAACTGCTTTGCCTTGACGCTGAAGCCGGAGAAAACAGAGCCCCTGACAATGATTTTGCCGATGAAAGTGAGATTGCCGGTCTTGAAATTGACATCACCATCAATGATCAGCGTATCATGGACCTCAATGCGATTATTCTCTACCTTGACATAGCCATTTGTGGTGCTGACAATGATTTGTGGATCCTCTTCAGGAATGGTAACATTTTCTCCCAGAAGTTCAATGGGGTCTTCAACCACAAAAAATTGCTGGTTTTCGACTTCAGAGGATTCGGGAAAATAATTTTCTGATAATGGCTTGATGCGGGCCAATACCTGTCGGTCAACCACATTTTCAATGAAATGCTGTTCGTGATAATCAATCTGCTGTGAATCCTGTACAGGGTCCAGACGGGGGCTTTGAGAATATAAAGTGATTTGGTAGCTCATATTTAGTTGTTCCTAAGTTAAACAATTAGCTCTTGGCATTTAGCTGAGCAAAATTAAGGTTTTACGTTCTTGTTCTAAAAACAGCGGCAAGAAATTTACCGGGATGTTCCGGCATGGCTCTCGCTCATTCTCGCCGGCTGTCCATGGCCGGCTTCCGAGGCGTCCGCCGCGAATCACATCGTGTGATTCGATCGGCGGCCAATACCGCTACGAGCCAAGCCCGAACATCCTGCTAATATGTCCCTGGCAATGCAACTCAGAAAGTCGAGTCATTAAGCTGATAGTTAATGGCTAAAAGCTAATCGCTCAATTCAGGTTAAAGTAATTGACCGGCCTCAAGACAGTTATTGTGAAGCCATAAACCTTAATTCGGCACAATGTGGAAAAAGATTAACATTTAAGGCTGTCTCTATATCTATTAGTATGTATACATTCGGCAGAAAACACTTGACTTTTAGCTGTATACTATATACTTAAACTCGGTATTTTTAAAAAAAAATTAAGGGTTAATTTACCGTATTTACCATATGGCTGTCTTGAAAAATTAGAATTTTTGTTTGAGTACAAGGCAGGTGAAAATTATAAACTCAGGAATAAATAGGGATTATCCAGTCGTGCATAAAAATATATCAGAAATTATTGCCAGCCATCGGACATTACGTGAAAAGGTTGCCGCGCTGCTACGGGAAGCGATTATTCAACAAAAAATCAAACCGGGAGAGCGGATTACCGAACTGGAAATCGCTAGCCGTTATGGTTTGAGCCGAACTCCGATTCGAGAAGCTTTCAGACAGCTGGAGTCGGAAGGTTTTTTGAAAATTGTTCCGCGCAAAGGGGCAATTGTAGCCGAGCTGAATGAAAAAGATATCCAGGATTTTTACGAGATCAAAGCGGTACTGGAAGGGTATGCGGCCCGCATCGCGGCGGAAAAGATTACGGATGCGGAGATTGTCCAGTTGGAACGCCTTAATCGGAAAATGAAAGAATGTGCTGCTAAAATGGATGTCGCGGGTTTGACCAAGAATCATAATGAATTTCATAATTTCATTCTTGAGCTTTGCGGGAATGATAAAATTACGGCCGTGGTCTCAAACCTGGTACAACAGTTCCTGCGATTTCGTTTTTTTGTTTCATCCAGTTCCTGTTTGAATAAAATGCATAGCGATCATGATAAAATTGTTGCGGCTCTCAAGGAACATGATGGGGCGATGGCAGAGAAATGTATGATAGCCAATGCCAAGTTGGGCAGAGAAGTACTGATGAAAGAGTTTTTATCGGTCCAAGAGGATAAGAGATAAGTTAAGCAATTAGCTGTTATTTATCAGCATTTAGCTTTGAAAAATCAAGGTATTACGTTCATTCAGGGCAAAAGAATGAGGTAGATGATGATGAAAATTGATGTGCTGGAAAGCAGTATTGCTGATCACCAGCCGTTACCGGATAAAATAGCAAATTTTATCCGGGAAACGATTATTGTCGGGAAGTTAAAACCAGGGGAAAAAATTTCGGAGGCAAAACTGGCTGAGGAATTACGCATCAGCCGAACACCGATCCGGGAAGCTATCAGGATGCTGGAAAGTGAGGGTTTTGTTTCCATTATTCCCCGCCGGGGTACGGTTGTCAGCGATTTTTCCTTTGATGATTTATATGAATATTTCCAGATCAAAGCCTGCCTGGAAGCCTTTTCCGCCTTTTTGGCAGAACCACATATGACCGAGCGGGATATCAACCGTTTGCGGCGCTTGAATGAGGAAGAAAAAGCCGCCATCGCCAGCCATGATTTTGTCAAATATATGCGAATTCATGAGGATCTTCACCAAGTATTTTTGGCTAAAAGTGGGAATGAAAAGCTCAAAAAACTTAATGACCAGATGATGGTTCATATTAAACGGCTGCAGGGTTTTTTCCTTCAGCAGCCGGAGCTTTTTTCCCATTGTGCCAAAATCCATGGGGATGTTATTGACGCCTTTCATCAGCATGATGGAACCCGGGTCCGTCAGCTGGTGGAAAAAAATATTCTCCATATTGCCCAACAGATCCACCTGCATGGAAAGAGCCTGAAGGAGAATGCCTGAGATTGAGCTGCTGGTACCAGCTGGCAATTGGGAGAAACTTAAGGTTGCCGTTGCCTATGGTGCTGATGGGGTTTATTTCGGTGGTCCTGATTTCAGTCTTCGACGCCATGCGGGTAATTTCACCGCCGGGCAGCTGTCTAAAGTGGTTGCCTACTGCCGGGGCCACCAGGTTAAATCCTACCTGACGGTTAACAGTTATGTCCATCCCCGGGAGCTGGAATCGCTTTCCGCGTTTCTTCTTTCCCTGCGCCCCCATCCTCCTGATGCCCTGATCGTCAGTGATCCAGGAACTATCAACCTCTGCCGTGAACTGT
>DQWO01000172.1 GCA_011042595.1 Pseudomonadota bacterium | reverse complement strand
TGACCACCGGTATTGGATTTACCTGGGGAAGTGCAGTAATCAAATACTGATAGCTTCGTAACTTTTTACGAAAGCATCAAGACTAATGGAGGGAAACATGAAAAAAACAGAAAAATTTGCCCAGGCTGACAATGATTTCCTGGTCAAGATGGCAATGGATTCTTTCAGGCGGATTGTGGCCCATCACGGCCAGTGGTTTGCTGAAGTCGAGCATCAGCTGGGCGTGCAGGAAGCTTTGGCAGTTGAACAGGACGTCTGGCATGTAAGCCTGAAAAATCAGCTGAAAAGGCTGGGAGAATTTCTGGATATTGAGATGGAAGGCTGTAACCCTGTAGCACTGAAATCATTACCCCGGGAAACCTTGTCCGGTTTGATTGAAAAACTGGCCATCAATTGGCTGGCCAACGATGGCATCTGGTTCCAGGCGGTGGAAAAAAAATTTGGCATGTTCGATGCCAAGCGCTGCAACGATACCTGCTGGACCCGTTTTTCACCATTTGAGGCAACCCGGATTAAAGAGCTGCTGGAACTGCCGGACAACGGTGGCATTCCGGCACTGAAACAAGCTCTGGGCTGCCGCCTCTACGCGGTGATCAACGAACAATCCATCGAGGATGTAAACGAACAATCCATTATCTTCCGGATGAATAACTGCCGGGTTCAGGCTGCCCGCAAACGCCGGGGATTGCCGGATTACCCTTGTAAATCAGCCGGCATGGTGGAATACCCCTACTTCGCCAGAACCATTGACCGGCGGATCACGACCGAATGTATCGGCTGCCCTCCCGACAATCATCCGGATGACTGGTTTTGTGCCTGGAAATTCACCCTCGAGGAATAATCGTCAAAAAAATAGCTGGAAAAAATCCAACCTCTTAATCAGGAGACAAACAGATGAAAAAACAATGGGACAATCCCCCAGCCATGCAGATCGACACTGATAAAACATTCCAAGCAACCATGAACACCAATAAGGGTGTTATTGAACTGACCCTCTACCCTGAATATGCCCCGCAAACTGTAAATAATTTTATTTTCCTGGCCCGGGAAGGATTTTATGATAATATCAGCTTTCACCGGGTCATCAATGATTTCATGGTTCAGGGAGGCGACCCCACCGGCAGCGGCATGGGCGGTCCCGGCTATTCCTTTACCGATGAGTTTTCCGGTAATCCTTTAACCCATGAAGCAAAAGTAATTTCCATGGCCAATGCCGGCCCCAACACCAATGGCAGCCAGTTTTTCATTACCCATTCACCCCAACCACATCTGGACGGTCATCATACAGTATTTGGGAAAGTCACCACCGGTCAGGATGTTGTTGACGCCATTACCCAGGGAGATACCATCACCAGCATCGAAATTACCGAAGGGTAGTTTCATCATTTTTGTCGATTGAAAAGTTGGTGCATAAATTTTTCAGCTACAGACGCACACAAGCTCTCTCGTATCATGAGCTGTCAGTGTGCGTCTGTGGCAAAAAATAAACTATTTTCATTTCCTGTCATTTTAGTCATAAATAATTTTGGGGACCTGCCGAATAGGAGAAAATAAGTCTGCCGCAGAAGATTGGTAAAATCAATCAGAATAAGCTCGCGTGCATCCACCTATTTTTATATGAGGTTCTCCATGGGAAATGAAAAGCACCAGATGAAAAGAGAAGCCGTCAAAATGAAACTTTCCGACGGTTCGATGATATATGGCGAAGTCAACCTGCTGTCCGAAGGTGGCGTCAGCCGTCTGAGTGAATTATTCACCAAAAGTGAAAGTCCCTTTATAGTGGTTTTCAATGCCACCAAACAAGGCAGAGAAGGTCAGCTCTATGTGGTCAGCAAGTCTCACATCATCTGGGTTTCGCCAGTAGAATAATCCGTGGTGATGAATTTAAAAGCGAGGGAAACACTTAGCGAGGCTGGCTATGAATGGGATATAGCTTTTTATTGAGCTGCAGTTGAAAGCTGCCATCCTCAAGTTCATCAAAGAGCTCGGCTAGCCGGAACTGCGCCGTCGGCAGACAGCATCCCATGAATTTTCCTTTTTTTACCGCCGTCTTCAACACCCCGTCACTATCCAAAATGAGGCTGTCAGGCACTAACTCCTCTTCGCTGTCATCATCAAGAACCAGGAGAATGATCTCCAGTTCCCCCTGTCCATCCCGAACAACCCGCAGATCCCGAATAAAAAAGGGACAACTCTCCACTTCCACTGGAAGTTTTTCATCCCGATAGTTAATGAATAAATCACTGGTTTCAGGATCTTTTTCCAATGACTGTTTAAAAAGGGTCAGGATCTCGGGATGAATAATCTGATTTCCCTGATACCACCAACGTCCCTGCCGGTCTATGGTTACAATGTCTGCCTGCTGTTTCATTACTTATCCCTGTCTTGAGGTTTATACCAAAGAAAAAAGGCCTGGTAATTACCAGAACATAATGAGAGATTATTAAAGATCTGTGCTCTTTTTGTCAATCTTTTCCTCCTTACCTTCTGTTCATCCCTCTCGAGAAAACATGCTTCTGTTCTTGACAAACGGCAATTCCCTGTTATGATAAATTTTAAAGACTGAAGTAAAAATAATGATATTCAAGGAGGTGCGTTATGAAAGCAGCAATATTATTTACCGGAACCGGCCCGATTCTCATCCTGACCACTTACAATTCGCTGACAGACGATGAATTTATCGCCAAGCTGGAAAGCAAAAACATCAAGAAATTTATCCTCTATGAAGTACCGATTGAACCATGCCGGAAAAAATACGGCAATTATTTTGAACTGGTTTCCCAGGACCTGGGAGAAAAGAATGATATGCGGGTTCTTGACTATATCGGCAGTCATATCTTCCTTAACTTTTCCTTCAGTGAAATGGGGGAAGCAATTCTTAAACATGAGTAGACAACGATAGCCTGCACGCTCACAAAAAAAGCCCCCTGGCCAAAACGGCCAAGGGGCTTTTTGAATATCTTAAGCTATGGATTAAGCTCAGGGCTGCTGCTTACATCATGCCGCCCATGCCACCCATGCCACCCATGCCACCAGGCATTCCGCCGCCAGGCATTCCACCGCCGCCAGCAGCCTCTTCAGGTTTTTCCGCCACCATGCATTCCGTAGTCAGCATCAAACCGGAAATACTGGCTGCATTCTGCAAAGCCGTCCGGGTAACTTTAGTCGGGTCAATAATCCCGGCTTCATACAGATCAACATAGACCCCTTTGGCCGCATCAAAGCCATAAGCACCAATCTCTTTCCTGAGATGCTCAACAACGACTGAACCTTCCTGGCCGGCATTATTGACAATCTGCCGTACCGGTTCTTCCAGGGAGCGACGAATAATATTAACGCCCATTGTTTCATCATGAGTCAGGTCTTTCAACCCGTCCAGTGCAGCAACGGTCCGCAACAGGGCCACGCCACCACCAGGAACAATACCTTCCTCAACTGCAGCCCTGGTTGCGTTCAATGCATCCTCAACCCGGGCTTTCTTTTCTTTCATTTCGGTTTCAGTAGCAGCACCAACATTAATCACGGCCACACCACCGATCAGCTTGGCCAGCCGTTCCTGCAGTTTTTCCTGATCATAATCAGAAGTGGTCTCTTCGATCTGCACCCGAATCTGTTTAACCCTGGCCTGAATATCATCCTGGGTTCCGGCACCATCAACAATGGTAGTATTATCCTTGTCAATGGTAATCCTTTTTGCCTGACCCAGATCGTTCAGGCTGGCATTTTCCAGCTTCAAACCAACTTCTTCAGAAATCACCTGGCCACCGGTCAAGACAGCAAGATCCTGAAGCATGGCTTTACGCCGGTCACCAAAGCCAGGAGCCTTGACAGCCACACAATTCAGTGTGCCGCGCAATTTATTAACCACCAGGGTAGCCAGGGCTTCACCATCAATATCTTCGGCAATCAGCAGAAAAGGTTTGCCGGCTTTGGCAATCTGCTCAAGAATCGGCAGCAGATCTTTCATGTTGCTGATTTTTTTGTCATGAATCAGAATATAGGGATCTTCCAGGATGGCTTCCATCCGTTCCGGATCGGTGACAAAATAAGGAGAGAGATAGCCGCGATCAAACTGCATTCCCTCGACGATATCAAGGGAGGTTTCCATTCCTTTGGCTTCCTCAACGGTGATCACACCTTCCTTGCCCACTTTATCCATGGCTTCGGCAATAATAGTACCGATGGTCTCATCGCCATTGGCAGAAATAATACCCACCTGGGCAATCTCTTTATGGGTCTGGGTCGGGTTGCTCATTTCCTGCAAGCTATCAACAATACTGGCAACCGACAAATCTATGCCCCGCTTCAATTCCATCGGGTTGGCACCGGCAGCTACCATTTTTGAACCTTCACGATAGATGGCCTGGGCCAGCACGGTCGCGGTGGTGGTTCCATCACCAGCCACATCACTGGTTTTACTGGCAACTTCCTTCACCAGCTGGGCACCCATATTTTCGAATTTATCTTCCAGTTCAATTTCCTTGGCAACTGTCACGCCATCCTTGGTGATGGTTGGGGAGCCAAAGGATTTATCAATAATAACGTTACGACCCTTCGGACCTAAAGTCACTTTTACCGCATCCGCCAAAACATTCAGGCCGGCCAAAATCGAGTTTCTGCCATCCTGAGCAAATTTAAGTTCTTTTGCAGCCATTTTTCAACATCCTCCTGTTATAATAGGTAATTATATTCTACACATTATCATTTGAATACATCTCAAACCTGCAATACAGGTCCTGAATAAAGCATTTATTCCAAAACGCCCAGAACATCATCTTCACGCATGATAAGGTATTCCTCCCCATCAAGCTTGATTTCGGTTCCGGCATATTTACCAAACAAAATCCGATCGCCGGATTTCACATCAAGGGGCCTCACTTTACCATCTTCCAAAACCTTCCCCTTACCTACTGAAACAACTTCACCCTCCATGGGTTTTTCTTTCGCCGCATCGGGAATAATAATCCCACCCTTGGTCTTTTCTTCACCCTCAAGCCTCTTGACAATCAGTCTGTCCTGCAAAGGTCTGATATTCATTTCTTTTTCCTCCTTGCATACCTTTTCTAAAGATTTTACGTTTAATGCTTACCTTAGTTCTGTCATCTGACCCATCCAAGCTGCTGCCTGAACTTGTTAGCACTCACTGATGAAGAGTGCTAACGGAGCGGATATTACCGTGGTTTGATGAAAAAATCAAGCGTAATTATTGCTTATTACAAGTTTTAACAGGAGAATAATCGGAATAGAGAGGAGATATAGATTTATTTGCTTCTATTTTCTATTTATTAATCCCAT
>DQWO01000148.1 GCA_011042595.1 Pseudomonadota bacterium | reverse complement strand
GGAAAGAGCAGGTTTACGGCCGGTAGCCGCGGATTCAGTTGCCTGCATGGGGCCGGATAAACTGCGGGGAAAGGGCTGTGAAATTGAAGAAAAATATAATTCCTGGGATGAAAGCCTGCAGCCGGTACATGTTGACGAAGTGGTTATGGGTAACGTTGTTCCTGCCGGACAGGGGCAGAATACCGCCCGTCAGACTTGTATCCATGCCGGCCTGCCAAAGGAAACCGGGGCATTTACGATTAATAAAGTTTGTGCTTCCGGCATGAAAGCAGTAGCTCTGGCTGCCCAGTCAATTGAAGCCGGGGAGGCCGAGGTGGTCGTGGCTGGCGGTATGGAGAATATGAGCCAGATTCCTTACGCTTTCCCCAAAGCCCGTTGGGGTGCCCGGATGTTTAATGCCGAGATGGTTGATCTGATGGTTCATGATGGATTATGGGAAATCTTTTATGGCTATCATATGGGGCTGACAGCGGAAAACATCGCCGAGCTTTATGATATTTCCCGTCATGATCAGGATGAACTGGGTTGTACCAGTCATCAGCGGGCCCTGGCTGCCATAAAAAATGGAACTTTTGCCACTGAAATTGTGCCAGTCATGGTTCCCCGGCGCAAGAAAGATCCGCTGTCCTTTGATACTGATGAACGACCGATGGAAACCAGTCTGGAAAAGATGGCTAAACTGGCAACGGTATTTAAAAAAGGGGGAACGGTAACTGCTGGGAATGCTTCCGGTATTAATGATGCCGCTGCTGCCCTGGTTCTCATGTCCCGGGAAAAAGCTGAAAGTATGGGACTGACAATTAAAGGGGTTGTCCGGGGGTATGATTTTGGCGGCATTGATCCCTCCTATATGGGTTTGGGACCGATTCCGGCGATCAGGAAACTGATGGGTAAACTCAAGATGTCGTTGTCTGATATGGATTTTATTGAATTGAATGAAGCATTTGCTTCCCAGGCATTGGCTTGCATACGGGAATTGAACCTTGATATGGACAAAACAAATATCTATGGCAGTGGTATTTCCCTTGGCCATCCCATCGGTTGTAGTGGTGCCCGCATTCTGGTAACCCTGCTGACGGCCCTGGAACAAAACGATGCCCATCGGGGCCTGGCTTCACTTTGCATTGGTGGCGGTCAGGGAGCGGCTATGGTGGTGGAACGGCCTTAGTTTTGATGGTTTCGTAGAAACCCCATCAGTTTTTGTGGGTTTTTGCTATGTACTCTTATAACTTCACTATACTAAAGGAGAATAATTATGGCGATTAATACTTTTGGCGTTGTAGGTGCCGGCCAGATGGGTAATGGTATCGCTCAGGTTGCTGCTACCGCCGGCATGCAGGTGATCATGCACGATATCGCCGATGAGTTTGTGGCCCGGGGGATGAAAACGATTACCAAGAATCTTTCCCGCTCGGTGGAAAAGGGTCGGATTGCCCAGGAAGAGATGGATAGCATTATGGGGCGGATTACTACTGCCACGGATTTAGCTTCCATGAAGGATGCTGATATTGTCGTTGAGGCAGCCACTGAAAATGAAAAGATCAAACTTGATATTTTTGCCAAATTGGATGATATTTGTGCTCCAGAGGCCATTCTGGCTTCCAATACATCTTCAATCTCAATTACCAGAATTGCCGCGGCCACCAAAAGGCCGGGCAAAGTTATTGGCATGCATTTCATGAATCCGGTGCCGGTGATGAAACTGGTGGAAATCATTCGTGGTCTTGCCACAACCGAAGAGACTTATGTGGCAGTAAGGGAGTTGGCTGAAAAAATGGGCAAGACCCCATGTGAAGCCAGTGATTATCCCGGTTTTATTGCCAACCGGGTTTTGCTGCCGATGATCAACGAAGCAGTGTATTGTCTCTTCGAAGGTGTGGGCAAACCTGAGGACATCGATACGGTGATGAAGCTGGGAATGAACCATCCCATGGGTCCCCTGGCATTGGCTGATTTGATTGGTCTTGATACCTGTCTGGCAATTATGAATGTGCTGCATGAAGGTCTTGGGGACTCCAAGTACCGGCCATGTCCATTGCTGAAGAAATATGTTGATGCCGGCTTTCTTGGTCGTAAAACCGGCCGGGGATTTTATGATTACAGCTGACAGCCAATGATGATATAAGGGTATATTGTTTTGTGACCCTTGATAATGAATAAGGAGTATCTATGGATTTTTCCTATACCGAAGAAGAACGGATGATGTTGCAGATGACCAGGGATTTTGCCGAAAAAACGGTGAAACCCCTGGCCGTAGAATCTGATCGGGAGCACAAGTTTCCCCGGGATACGGTTGAGAAGATGGCAGCATTGGGATTGATGGGGGTTACGGTTCCGCCCGAATATGAAGGGGCCGGGATGACTAATATCTGTTATTCCATTGCCGTTGAGGAAATTTCCCGCCATTGCGCTTCCACTGGAATTATAGTATCAGTTAATAACTCGCTGGCCTGTGAACCGGTAAAACTTTTTGGCACCGAAGCCCAGAAAAAGAAATATCTTGCCGATATGGCCAGTGGGCGGAAGTTGGGATGCCTGGGTCTGACGGAGGCTAATGCCGGTTCAGATGCGGCTAACGTATCAACCACTGCCGTTCTGGATGGTGATGAGTGGGTGATCAACGGTCAGAAGATATTTATTACCAACGGCAATGAAGCAGACTATTGCATTCTGATAGCCCAAACCGATAAGAGCAAGGGACATAGGGGATTGGCGGCATTTATCGTTGATTTGGATAATCCGGGCTTTAAAGTCGGTACCTTGGAAGACAAACTGGGTATACGTGGTTCATCTACAGCAGAACTGGTGTTTGAAGACTGCCATATTCCGAAAGAGAATCTTTTAGGTGAACTGGGTAAAGGATTTAAAGTAGCCCTGGTAACTTTGGATGGCGGTCGTATTGGGGTAGCTTCTCAAGCCCTGGGGATTGCCCGGGCAGCCATCGAAGATGCAGCCGCCTATGCGAAGGAGCGGGTTCAGTTTGGCAAACCCATTGCCAATTTGCAGGCTATCCAGTGGATGTTGGCTGATCTTTCTACTGAATATGATGCGGCTCGTCTGCTGACCCATCGGGCTGCATATTTGAAAGACCAGCAGCTGCCTTACAGTAAGGAGGCGGCCATGGGTAAACTGATGGCTTCCGAGTTGGCAATGAAAGCGGCGACTAAGGGGATTCAGATTCTTGGAGGCTATGGTTATACCACTGATTATCCCATGGAGCGCTATTTCCGGGATGCCAAGATTACTGAAATCTACGAGGGAACCAGTGAGATAATGCGTTTAGTGGTTTCGGCTAACATTTTAAGATAAACCATAGATGAGGAGGTAGTAATCGTGAACATTGTAACATGTATCAAGCAGACATTCGATACCGAAGCTAAAATCGTCATTGATAATGGCCAGGTATCCACCCAGGGAGTAAACCTGATTGTTAATCCGTATGATGAATATGCCGTTGAAGAATCCATTCGTCTGAAAGAAAAAAATGGTGGCGAAGTGGTGGTGGTTTCAGTTGGCGGAGACAAAACCCAGGAAGCCTTGCGTTATTGTCTGGCTATGGGTGCAGACCGGGCCGTCCTGATCCAGGATCCGGCCTTGGAGCAGGCTGATAACCTCGGTTGTGCCGTGGCTATGGCCAAACTGATTTCTCAGATGGAATATGATCTGGTTTTTTGCGGCAAGGAAGCAGTGGATGATGGAGCTGCTCAAGTTCCTTCAATGCTGGCTGAAAAGCTTGATCTGCCCCAGGCCAATGTACTTACGGCGTTGGAAATTGCCGATGGGCAGGCAACAGCTACCAGGGAAATTGATGGCGGCAGTGAAGTCCTTGAAATGAAATTGCCGGCAGTTTTATCAGCCCAGAAAGGATTGAATGAAGTTCGTTATCCATCTTTGCCCGGCATCATGAAGGCTAAACGTAAAGAACTGAAAGTTGTCAGCCTGGCAGATCTCGAATTGAGTGCTGAGGATGTGGCAGCTAAAACCGAGTTAGTTGCCGCTGAATTACCACCAGCTCGCAAAGCTGGGCGGGTTCTTTCTGGTGAGATTGATGAAATGGTAGCAGAGCTGGTCAGCTTATTAAAAGATGAAGCCAAGGTCATTTAAAGGAGGAGACCATTATGAGTATTGTCGTATTTGCCGAACAACGTGGGGGAGCTTTACGGAAAATCACTTTTGAAGTTATCAGTGAAGGTAAACGTCTGGCTACGGCAGCTGGAGATTCGCTGAAGGTATTGCTGGCCGGTGATAATGTTTCCGGATTGGCGGAAGAATTAAAAAAATTCGGTCCGGATGAAATTGCAGTGGTCAATAGTGATAAACTGGCAGATTACACCACCGAAAGCTATGCCGGAGTTTTAACTGATTATGTGAAACAGGAAAATCCCAGCTTGGTCCTTTTAGGCCATAGCGCCATTGGTAAAGATCTTGCTCCCCGGGTTACCGCCCGCTTAGGTGCTGGACTGGTTTCTGACTGTATTGAAATCAATTATGATGGCGGTGATTTTTCATTTATTCATCCTATTTATGCCGGTAAAGCTGTGGCCACCTATAAAGTTAATTCAGCGGTTAAAATTGCCACGTTGCGGCCTAATATCTTTGCCATGGAAGAGGCAGAAGGGGCGGCAAATGTGGTAGATTTTGCTCCGGAGATAGCTGCTTCACGCACGACTGTTAAGGAGGTGATTCAGCAGGCTGGTGATCGTCCGGAATTGACGGAAGCTGATATAATTTGTTCTGGTGGTCGTGGTCTGGGAAATCCTGAAGGTTTTGATCTTATCGAACAGTTGGCTGATGCTTTGGGGGCGGCTGTTGGTTCTTCCAGGGCGGCTGTTGATGCCGGTTGGCGCGATCACCAGGCCCAGGTTGGTCAGACAGGCAAAGTAGTCAGTCCCAATCTCTATATTGCCTGTGGTATTTCCGGTGCTATCCAGCACCTGGCAGGTATGGGTTCATCCAAGTGTATTGTTGGGATTAACAAAGATCCGGAAGCCAATATTCTGACTGTTGCTGATTTTGGTATTGAAGGTGATCTTTATAAGGTTGTTCCGGCCTTGATTGAAAAGCTGAAGGAAGTTAATGGTTGATTTGTAACTTAATTATGCTCACGGTTAGCAGGAAGATTCCGGTTTCCGGTATTCATTCTGCTGATCGTGAGCGTTTTTTATCGAGGAATGGGATGGATTTTTCGCTGTCAGATGATGAGAGAATGGTACAGGAGATGGTCCGTGATTTTGCTCAGTCAGAGTTGAAGTCACAGGCTCCAATTCTCGATCGGGAACATAAAATGAACCTGGGCAACCTTGCCAGAATGGCTGAGCTGGGTCTGATGGGAATGAATAT
>DQWO01000180.1 GCA_011042595.1 Pseudomonadota bacterium | reverse complement strand
GTTACAATGTCTCCTGTTATATACTTTATACAATATACTGATTGCATAAAACGTTCCAACAGGAAAATAAATCTCATCTTATTATCTAACCTATTGGATTTACTAATTTTTATGTGATAAATGAGGGGAAGAGGATTCATTTTATTTCGTCCGGATGTATATGTTTTTTGTACATTATATCCTCTTATACGGACCACCGAGAGACATTGAATATCCTAACCCACTGAAAATTAAAGGCTTATCAGATGTTCTTTGGGAGTATACGAAAAAAGTGCCCCTCATCCCCGCACCTACCTTTCAACCTCTATACTTTTGTGGAATTTTATTTATAGTGGAGCGACATCGTGAATAAAATTAAAATACAGCAGGACAAGAGCGTTAGATGAAATGTCAAGAAAACCTTTGCAAATTCAGGCAAATTTTTATAATTTATGCCGACAGGTAGAAAGAATAAAACCGTTTTCTTCCAGCTAAGGTGGGCTTAACGCCCGCAACCCAAATTAAGGTATCATGATGTTCCGGCATGGCTCTCGCTCATTCTGGCGGCACATCGTGTGCCGCTCCGAGGTGTGTGCCGCGGATCACCGTCGTGGTGATTCGTTCGGCACCCAATGCCGCTATGAGCCAAGCCCGAACATCATGAATGTATTCCCGTCAATTTCTTGTTTTTTACACCCCTCAAGGGGGTACTGAAAAGAGTGACAGCCTTCAAGGAGTAAGGCACTAAACAACAAAACATGAAACCATTGCTGCCACATATCAGCCAAAACCTCGGTCTCAAAATCGAAGAGCATTCCTACATTCTCAATTACCTGGGAGCACTCCTGGTTATTGTCGGCCTGCTAATGCTCCTGCCTCTGGTTCCCTACTGGCTCTATGATGAGGTAAAACACCAGATATCCCCGTTGACCTTCATCCTTCCCGCGCTGATATCCGTAGTTCTTGGGGTGGTAACCCAAAAAAATTTCTCCTATAAAACCCCATCAGTGATGGGAGCCATGGTCATTACCGCGCTTGGCTGGATTCTCGTGGGAGTGATAGGTAGCTTTCCCTACATGCTGGGGCTGCACAAACCCTTCATCGATGCTTTTTTTGAATCAGTCAGTGGTTTTACCACCACCGGCATCACTGTTTTTGAAGGATTGGACAGTATGCCCCGCTGCATCCTCTTCTGGCGTTCTTTCACCCAATGGCTCGGTGGCCTGGGAATTCTCTCTTTTTTTATTGCCGTCAGCTTCAGGGGTGGTAGCACAGCGGCAGTTCTATTCAGTTCAGAAGGACATAAAATTGATGTTTCCCGCCCAGTTCCAGGAATTTTCCACACCCTGAAAATCCTCTGGGGAATCTATGGAATATTTACCCTGGGCTCTTTTTTATGTTTTTGGGCTGGGGGAATGAGTCTTTTCGATGCCTTGAATCACTGTTTTACCTGTATCTCGACCGGCGGTTTCTCAACCCATGATCTCAGCTTTGATTTCTGGTCCCAGCACCATTTTCGCCATGCCTGGCTGCTTGAATATTTCGCCATCATGTTTATGATTGCTGGCGGTACCAATTTTCTCATCCATTACAAGGTTTTTACCGGTGATCCGCTGGCAGCCTTCAGAGATTTTGAAATAAAGTGGTACTGGGGCTTGCTCCTCGGAGCGGTAGCACTGATAGTTATCAACCATTTAATAATTTTTTCCCATCATGAAGTAAGAAACTTTGGGATGCTTCACCACCTCTTCCGCACCGCCCTGTTCCAGGTGAGCTCACTGATTACCAGCACCGGCTACCTGACAACAGATATCAATGCTTCATTCTTCCCGGCACTAAGTAAGCAAGTCTTGCTGGTACTCATGATTATTGGTGGTTGTGTCGGATCAACCTCCGGCGGCATCAAGGTGTTAAGGGCAGCATTGTTATCCCGGCTTTTTTCAACCCACCTCCGCCGCCTTTCTCTCCCCCGACAGGCAGCGGTTCCCCTGGTCATCTCGGGAAAGGTAATTTCAGAAGCTGAGATCCAGCGGGTAGCCGCACTTTTCTGGAGCTGGATGGGAATCATCGTTGCCGGAGGTTTCATCACCGCCGCATTTTCTGATCTGGATCCCTGGCAATCCTTCTCTGGCATGATTTCTGCCATGGGGAATATGGGGCCCTTCTATTTTTCCGTCCACAAAATGGCCTCTTTAAGCTGGGTGGTCAAATTCACCTACATTATGGGAATGCTGGCTGGCAGGCTTGAAATTCTGCCGCTTGCCATACTGTTTGGTGCAATTTTCAGGAGACGGAAGGGTGTTTTTTTATAGTTCCAGGATTTTTGTCGAAAATTTTCGTGCTGGACACACACGCAATTGCACTTTAATGAAGGAATTTTTTGTACACTTTATATTTCATTGACGCCAAAAATTAAGAAGAATAGATATTATGGTAAAACACTTTAAGATCATGTTAAAATAAGCGTATGTCTCAACAACTCATCAACATACCTACCCTTGAAATTATCGATGATTTATTAATTGATAACTGGGAGTTACGCTGGCAGGTCCTGGATATTTTTTATCAGACTCGTGCCAAAGTCAGAAACTTCGCCAAATCTTCTCCTTATCATCGGGCTATTGCTAAACTTTGCAACCAGACAATCAATAACCTGCAAAGTGAAAACGATCTCAACCTGCATCTTATTATCCTGGCAGTATATCTACTTGGAGGGATGGAAAACATATTTCAGCTTCTGGATAAACTCGACATCGCCAACATCCCCAAGGATACTGCCCCTTTGCTGTCTCTACAGAAAAAGATACTTAGAGGAAACCAGACTCACACCTTTTTTGACTATTTTCTTTTCCTTTATGAAGAAGGGCTTTATTGGGATAGCACGGTGATATTGAGCCTTAAGATTTTTGAGGCTGAAGAGTTGCTGGAACTTTTTTCTTCCATCGATTCGCGGGAAAACCAAACGCTGGCATTCAAACAATTGCAGCAGGAATTCCCTCAAACTGACTTCAATAAAGCGCTCACTGCTAATAACCTCCAGTTGATTAATAAAAATCCTCAATTACTTGTATTTCTTCAATTGCCCATGGAACCAACTATTTTTAAGCAGGTAGAATCCATGGTACTGGCCAACCTAAACAATCATGAATATCTGGAAGTAACAATGGCGGCCTGCGCTAAGCTCAAACTCTTTGTGGCAATCCCCCAAATAGCAGAACTGCTGACCGATCAGAATCTACATTTGTCTGCCACTGCTGCCTTGGGCAAGCTGGGGTCAACTATTGTCTTGTCTCCTTTGCTTTCAGCCGGCCGTTCCTTTTTTGGCGGCGGGAAAATAGAAGCGGCCAAGCTTCTGGGAAATTACCATGATCAACAAGCCATAGATTGCTTGAAAAAATTAAGCACTTCGCGCAATAAGAAAATCAGGAAAGTTGCCCTCCATTCACTGGCATGCACCGGTCAGGTACAGGCATTAACAATTCTGATTGATTATCTCATCAAAGCTCCGGCAAAAGAAAAAAAGACGCTATTGGGCACCATTGCCCATAAGCATTGGCCATATATCCCTGAAAAATTGGTTGAAAAGGTTATCCCCCTGGTTGGAGATTCATATCTTGCTCCTGAAATTTTCGAAGCCCTGGCAACTATGGGGCATGGACACTTACTGCTACCTCAGTTCAAGGAACTAACCACACCGCTCAAAACAGAACATCATAAGGCATTCTGTCTCTTCCTGACCAAATATGCCAACATACCGGCGATAAAAAATGCCTTGCTGCCCCATTTAGAACACCCTGACTGGGGATTTTCCTATCAATTGCTCCATGGACTGCGAGATCATTTCAGCATTAGAGACTTTCCAGCTCTTTTCACTCTTTTGCAGTTGCGGGAATCCTACAAACCGTTAACCATCAAAGAACGCCTGGAACTGGGAAAGGGCGATGATGATTTCATCCCGGCCATGTGCAATTATCTGAATCTACATCCCCAGGTTGCCCAGCAACTTCTTTTTAGTTTAAACAATCACCTGCTAACCGGTAAACCGCCAATTAAAAGGAAGGAACTTGAAGACATATTCTCAGGACATGCGGTAGGATTGAGACAGCTGATCACGGAACATCCTTTTGAACATCAGGAAGTATCCCCGGAAGAATTATATGTCCTGCTATTATTCAGTACTTATCTGGACAAAATTACCGTTGACGGGGTTAGTTGTTTTACGATAGTAGTCAACAAGACCCGAAAATACAGTGGTTTTTTCAGTGAAACCATCTGGTTAATTATCCTGAAAATTTTACAGTCGGAACGCACCAGCACCGACACCGCTCTCCTTCCCTACCTGGATCAGTTGCTGGAAATTCTGCGTGGCCGAAAAGAGGTTGATGAACTGCGGGCCATTGCCTTGAGCATAAAGCAATGGATTTTTTCCTCCTCGCGTGACTTGGCAGTATTTATTGAGTCAAACCGTTATCGTGATCTTCAGGTTTTCAAAGTAAAGAAAGTCCATGGCTAAACTAATCTCTTTATTCTTTGGGAATGCTTTCATCCTGGCTTATGCACTGGATGAAAGCACTAACCAGGTTGAAGCCATCAACCTGAAAGATATCTCACTTCCTATCACCCTTGACAGCTTGCAGACTAAAGAAACAATCTATCCGATACCAGCTATGATCTGTTTTGATGACCGTATTTTTTATGGCCAGGAAGTACGCACCCACAAGAAGTTCTTTTCGCCCCATACATTCCTTTACATGAAGCAGTACATAGCTAAGAATCAGCATCTACCACGGATTATAGGTGATCAGGAAATATCCAACTTCCAGGCAGCTGAAATTCTGATGATCAGCATTATTCACCGGATTGAGGAAATCTATGGCGCTGAGAATATCTCCATGTATGTTTTCCCGGTACCCCCAAAGGGATTTGAGATTTTCGCCCAGTGGATAGAAAAATTTTGTTTCCGCATCGGTCTGGTTAGTTTTAAAATTGTCGATGGCGGTGTTTGTTCCCTGCTGGCCTACGGGCTCGGGCATGAACTGGGAACCAATTTCATGTATATCAATTTTGGCCCCATGTGCCTTGATCTCTACATCCTCAAAGTCGAGGAAAGCAGTAATGAACCAAGGCTAAGAAGCGTACTGCTCGGGGGACTGAATAAGAACTACGGTAGTATTGATATCCATAAAAGTCTCAGGGATGAACTGATTGACTACAACATTACCGTCCGCAAGGCAGCAGAGATCGTCCACCATCTGATTAATAATCAGACATTTGAAGAAGAGATCAACGGCCAGCAGTTGCATTTCAGTCGCACTCAACTACATGAACTGCTCAACCGTAAAGGCTATGGTCAGGAACTTAAAAACATCCTCGCCGATCTCATCG
>DQWO01000137.1 GCA_011042595.1 Pseudomonadota bacterium | reverse complement strand
TCAACCTTGATGCACTTGTAAAAAGTCACAAAACCGACGTGCCTGACGGCAGATAAGTGGCACAGTAAAAGCTTCATATTCGAGGCATGTAAAACCTTAGTTATAAGACGTTACAGTACATTGACATGACGAAGGTTGCAGCATAACGAAAATGGAGTTTTTATGAAGCCATCAAGGTTTACAAATCATGATAAATAGGTTAAACTGCAATTATAATAAGTAGAGGGGGGATAAAATCTTGGAGTGAAGGAGGTGAAATCATGCTGATTAAAAAAGTTCTGACCTTGACCGATGGTTCTGAATTAAGCCGGGTCGCCCTGCGCTACGCGGTGGAAATATGTCGCCAGTTTAACGCTGAGCTTTACCTGCTGACAGTTATGGATAAGGTTCCTTCTTATCTTGACGCTGAAATCAGTCATGAAATTTTTGAACGAATGGAAGATATACTGAAAAATGAAGTGGCTAATTGCTCCGGCTACTGTGAAACAGCAGGCCTGGAATGTAAAAGCGAGGTCAGAACTGGACTGCCATACGAAGAAATCATCAAATATACCGAAGAAATTGATGCGGATCTGATCGTCATGGCCACCCATGGACGCAGTGGCATCTCCAGTATTCTGTTAGGCAGTATAGCGGAAAAAGTTGTCCGCCATGCTCCCTGCCCGGTCCTGACCGTTAAACCAACGGCAAAGGACTGGGAAATCAGCAAACCAGGGAGTTGTGAAGTCTGATCATTAAATATGATTGATGGAAAAGCTTAAAAGCCCCTGTCGTTGCAGGGGCTTTTATAGTAAAGGAAATACCCTATGCACCTGAAAGAAAAAATACTTCAAGCCGGCATCCGTGAGGAACAAGTGCTGGATACCCCCGAAGCCCTGCTTTGCTACGGCTATGATGCCACCCGACAGATGTCCCAACCGCAGTTGGTGGTTTTGCCTGAAGACACTGCTCAGGTGGCTGCGGTGATGTCCATCGCCCAAAAATTACAGATTCCCGTTTTCCCCCGGGGAGCCGGCAGCGGTATGTCCGGCGGCTCGGTACCGGTTAGCAACGGTATTGTTATTTCCCTGACTCGAATGAAAAAGATCCTGGAAATTGATCTTGGAAACCTGATGGCAGTCGTGGAGCCGGGTGTTATTACCGGTGAACTGCAGGAAGAGGTATCGAAACATGGCCTGTTATATCCGCCGGATCCGGCCAGTCTGGCATTTTCCACCATTGGCGGCAATGTGGCAGAAAATGCCGGTGGGCCCCGGGCGGTGAAATATGGGGTAACCGAGAATTATGTCAGTGGCCTCGAAGTGGTATTGCCTGACGGCTCCATTATCAACACCGGCAATAAATGTGTTAAATCCGTATCCGGATATGATCTCACCCATCTCTTTGTGGGTTCGGAGGGCACCCTGGGAATTATCACCAAGATCCTCCTGCGACTGGTTCCGGCACCAGCGGTTACCAGCACACTATTACTCGGTTTTGCCGATATGGAAAAAGCCGCTCTGGCGATTACCAATATGGTCCGCCAACGTATTATTCCTTCAACCACCGAATTTCTTGATTACCATTCTATTAACGCCATCCGTGATTCCCTGCCCTTCATCCTGCCTGAAGAGGCCAGAACTTTACTGCTGGTGGAAGTGGATGGCGATACTGAAAGCGTCAAACGTGAATCAACCGCGATTCAAAAACTGGTTGAACCCAGTACGGTGATAATTCTCACCGCCAGCGATCAACAAGAAAGAGATACTCTCTGGCAAGCCCGCCGCTCTCTGTCACCGGCCATCGCCAAAATTGCCCCGGACAAGATTAATGAGGATATCGCCGTGCCCCGAACAGCAATCCCGGCAATTCTCAACCAGATTGAAGCCATAGCCAGTAAGGTCGATTTGCCCATCGTCTGTTTCGGCCATGCCGGCGATGGCAATATTCATGTAAATGTCATGTTGGATAAAAGTGATCCCCTACAGGCCCGGATGGGTGAAAGGGCAGTAAAAGAAATTTTTGCCGCCACAATTGAATTGGGTGGGACCCTCTCGGGTGAGCACGGAATCGGCAATACCAAGGCAGAATTTTTCCCCCTGGAATGGAGCCCGGCAACCATCGCCGCCATGCAGGCGGTAAAACGAGCTTTTGATCCCCAGAACATCCTTAATCCCGGGAAAATTTTCCCCACTTGATGAAAAATACGTCCATGACTGAAACTATAATACAACAAGAACTAAGCAAATGCGTCAAGTGCGGCTCCTGCATGTCGGTATGCCCCATTTATCGACAAACCGGCCGCGAAGAAATGGTCGCCCGGGGCAAACTGGTCCTCATCAAACACCTGTTGGAGAAAGACGGCAGTGAGCAGGAAAAATTATCTGACTTTTATCGCCAGGCGGTTGATTACTGCCTGCTCTGTCACTCCTGTGAAGAAAACTGCTCAAAGAATGTCAAGATTACCGAAATCATTAAGGCGGCCCGCCGGGAAATCATCGCGGAAACCGGCCTGCACCCGGTTAAAAAGTTTCTCTTTGCCATCCTCCCCGGCAAAAGCGGTCGACTCAAGACCCTGGTTAAAGTCGGCTCCTGGCTGCGGCTGCTAGCCTGGCGAAGCCTGCCGGCCGGCAGCGGCCTGCGACGACGGTTACCCATGCCGCTTATTGATGATCAAACGGTCATTCCAAATCTGCCGAAAAAAAATCTTGATGATCAGCTCAGGAAACGACCTGTCTGTCGGCAAACACGGCGGCCGGCACCGGGGAAGCGGCCCCGACTGCTCTATTTTCCCGGTTGCGCCACCCGTTACCTAACCCCGGAAGTGGGAATGCAAACCATTATGGTCTTGGAAAAACTTGGTTTTGAAACGGTAGTGCCGGAATCCTGGGCCTGCTGCGGAGCAGTCACCGAAGCCGCCGGTGATCAAAAATCGGCAGATCAGCTACAAGAAAAAAATCTTCGAGTTATGGCGGCAGCCGACGACGATCTCACTCTGGTAGTAACCGGCTGCGCCACCTGCGGCCACACGCTGAAAAGCTATCCCCTGCCTGAAGGCATAAAGGTCATGGATATCAGTGAGTTTCTCTATGAACAGCGGGAAAAGCTCAGCAAACTGCTACAAGGCAAAACCATCAAGAAAAAAATAACCTACCACGACCCCTGCCACCTGCGCAAAGGCCAGGGGATTACCGCGCAACCGCGTTGGCTGCTGCGCCTCATTGCCGGGGATAATTTTGTCGAACTCCGTCATCCGGAACGCTGCTGCGGTTCAGGCGGTTCCTTCGGCGTTACCCATAAATCCCTTTCCCGGCAAATTTTAGCCGAAAAAATCGCTGACCTTAAAGATTCTAAAGCCCAGATAATTGCCAGCGGCTGTCCGGGCTGTCTGATCCAGATTAACGAAGGCATCCAAAATGCTGATTTGAATGTAACTACAGATCACCCCATCACTCTGTTGGCCCAACTTCTCTCTTCGAGAGAGGGATGAAGTTGCATACCACATGACTGCCGTTGAGATAGCTTGAAAAGTGAAAATTCTTCAAAAAATCCATGATAATATTGCTGAGAAGGTTTAGCTCCGATCGATGAGCTAACGCGGGCTTAACGCCCGCAACTCAAATTAAGGTATCAGGATGTTCCGGCATGGCTCTCGCTCATTCTCGCGGCACATCGTGTGCCGCTCCGAGGTGTGTACCGCGAATCACCGTCGTGGTGATTCGTTCGGCACCCAATGCCGCTATGAGCCAAGCCCGAACATCCTGAATGTGTTCCCGACAATTTCTTGTTTTTTATAACAGCCTTTCAGGAGTAAAGTACTAAACCTTTTTTTCATAACAAGCCGCAATTACTACCGTTTTAATTGGTCGTTTATCCACCCTTGAAAGTTTCTTCAGATAATTTCACATTTTTTCCAATTTTCCCTTGACATACACAATATATTGTGTCTTTATGCTTTCCCATGCACTACATATTGTATATTACAACTTTTAATGATTACAAGGATTTATGTAAATCAGGAGGAAAAAATGGCCAAAAAGAAACTTCCGGCTAAGGTAAAGCTGCCTGCCGGTGCAATCATTCCAAAATTTGCCGAGAATGCAGAAACCGTACTTGAAAGGCGTTATCTGAAGAAAGATGATAAGGGAAAAGTTCTGGAAAAACCTGAAGATATGTTCTGGCGGGTAGCCAGGACCATCGCTGACGGTGAACTGAATTTTGATAAAACAGCAGACGTTGAAACCTTGGCCTTTGATTTTTATCAGCTGATGGCTAAGCTGGATTTTCTCCCCAACTCCCCGACCCTGATGAATGCCGGCCGTGAACTGGGACAGCTCTCCGCCTGTTTTGTCCTGCCGGTGGGTGATTCCATGGAAAGTATTTTTGAAGCGGTTAAAAATACCGCCCTTATTCATAAAAGCGGTGGCGGCACCGGATTTTCTTTTTCCCAAATCCGGCCACGCAACGATGCCGTCCATTCAACCAGTGGCATTTCCAGTGGTCCTATTTCTTTCATGACGGTTTTTGACAGCGCTACCGAAACCATCAAACAGGGCGGTACCCGCCGAGGTGCGAACATGGCAATTCTCCGGGTGGACCACCCGGACATTATGGATTTCATCAAGGTCAAAGGCGACCTCTCTCTGCTGCATAATTTCAACCTCTCGGTCGGAATCACCGAAGATTTCATGAAGGCCGTAGAAACAGACAGCGATTATGGCCTGATCAATCCGCGCAACGGTGAGGTGGTAAAAAAACAAAATGCCCTGAAGATTTTCCGTCAACTGGTCAAACAGGCCTGGCTTTCCGGTGAACCAGGGATTGTTTTCCTGGACCGCATGAATGCTGACAACCCCACCCCGAAGGTCGGCAAAATCGAAAGCACCAATCCCTGCGGCGAACAGCCACTGCTGCCTTACGAATCCTGCAACTTGGGCTCTATTAACCTTTCACACATGATGGCCGATGGCAAAATCGACTATGATAAACTGGGTAAAACCGTAGAGATGGCGGTCCATTTCCTTGACAATGTGGTTGACATCAACCACTACCCTCTGCCGGAGATTGAAAAAAACACCAAAGACAATCGGAAAATTGGTTTGGGAGTTATGGGTTTTGCCGACATGCTGCTGCAACTGGAAATCCCCTACTCTTCTACCGAATCCAGAGAGATTGCCGAGCAGGTTATGGGGTTCATTGATCAACGAGCCATGGAAGCATCCATCCGCCTGGGAGAGAAACGTGGCGCTTTCCCAAACTTTCCGGAAAGTATTTACGGCCAGCAGGATCCGAACACCCCGGTTCGCAATGCCACCAGGACCACCATTGCCCCCACCGGCACCATCAGCATTATTGCCGGCTGCTCCAGTGGGGTTGAACCGCTGTTTGCGGTAGCCTTCATC
>DQWO01000019.1 GCA_011042595.1 Pseudomonadota bacterium | reverse complement strand
GGTAAAACTGGTTCTTGATCCCAATAAAGACGCCTTTGGCTATCGGAAAAACGGAATTCCCAATCGCTTAGTGGCCCATGAACTCCGGCAGAAAACCAGGGATGCCATTGAAGTTCGTTGGTATGCCACCCATGGTGAACAGTTCCATCCCAAGATGATTGTCCGAGTGAGTGTCGATGGTCAGCAGGAGGTTATCCTTGGGTCAGCAAACCTTACCCGTCGGAATATTGATAATTTTAATCTGGAAACGGATTTATATATCAGTGGCAGTCGCTCTCTGCCGATAATGGTCGAAATTGCTGATTATATTGATCTCATCTGGCATAACCGGGATGGACATTGCTATACGGTTGATTATGAGCTGTATGCTGAAAAAAGTTTTTGGAAAACATGGCAATACCGGCTGCAGGAATCTTTGGGCCTGGGTACCTTTTAGGATCTTTTTACTTCCCTGCCGGCCAGATAGCTTTTTACTTCGTCAAGTCTTTGATTGATTTTCCGTACTTTGGGAGCCAGGCTCTCCCGGGTATGTAAATCAATAATGTCTTCCATCTTATCCAGTCGCTCCATTATTTCTTCCAGATCGTTCCATGAATGTTCAATTTCAGTTTCGAATTCCAGTTTTTCCACCGCTTTTTCCGTTGAAAGGGCTATGCCAAGTTCAGGGGTGACATCAATGACATCACCAATTTTCGGGACACTGGTATGCCAACCTTTCTGGATGAGCTTGTGGTTGAATGTCTCAGCGGCCTGGGGCTCTCCATGGACGATAACAGTATTTATGGGTGGTTGGTTAAAATGTTCGGTCCAGTTCAGCAGGCCTTTTTGGTCGGCATGGGCGGAAAAGCCGCCGATGGTATGGATCTGAGCCTTGACCGCCACGTATTCACCAAAAATTTTGACCCGGTCAGCACCGTCAACAATCAAGCGACCGGTGGTTCCCTGGGCCTGGTAGCCGACCAGGACCACATGTGCTTCCGGCCTCCAGAGATTGTAACGCAGATGATGTTTGATCCGGCCGGCATTGCACATGCCACTGGCGGCAATGATTATCGCTCCTTTGGTGATCTTATTCAAACGCATGGATTCTTCAGTGGAGCGGCTGAATTTGAACCCCGGAAACTTCAGGGGGTTGTCGCCATTTCTCAGCTTTTCCATGGTTTCTGCATCATAACACTCAGGATGTTTCAGGAAAATATCAGTAGCGGAGATGGCCAACGGGCTGTCTAGATAAACATCCATCAGGGGGATCTGTTTTTTTTGGTATAATTCATTGATAATGTAAAGAATCTCCTGTGTTCGGCCAACGGCAAAGGCGGGGATGATGAGATTGCCGCCGTCCTGATGAGTGGCGATAATTATCTCCTGGAATTCCTTGTTGGTATCCTCCATCGAGCGATGAAAACGATCGCCATAGGTTGATTCGATAAAGAGTACGTCCGCTTCATTTATGGGGATCGGATCAGCGATGATTGGCTGGTTGGAATTTCCCAGATCACCGGAAAAAACCAGTTTGATTTCCTTTCCGTTTTCCTTAATCCATAATTCAATGATGGCTGAACCGAGGATGTGTCCCGCATCCCGATAGCGGGTCCGGACCAGAGGGGAAAGAATGATTTCCTGATCATATGCCAGTTGGCGGAAAAATTTCATCGCGGCGCTGACATCTTCCTGGGTATAGAGTGGTTCAATAAAACGTGACCGGCCGGCGCGCTTTTTTTTGCGATTTTGCCAGCCGGCTTCCATTTCCTGAATATGGGCGCTGTCTGCCAGCATTATTTCGCAGAGGTCTGCGGTTGCCGGAGTGCAGAGAATCGTGCCCTGGAAGCCGTCATGGACCAGCTTGGGGATCAACCCACTGTGATCTATGTGGGCGTGAGTTAACAAAAGGTGGGTGATTGTCTCGGGATTATAGGGGAAATCCAGCCGGTTTCGTTCTTCCAGTTGTCTGGTTCCCTGGAACATCCCGCAGTCAATCAGTAACCTGACCCCTTCGGCTTCAACCAGATAATTTGAGCCGGTAACCGTGCCGGCGGCGCCATTGCAAGTTATTCTCATCAGTACATCTCCCGGAGGTTGGAATAGTTGATACTCAACTTTCTGCCTTGTATTGCCAGGGATACATTACAGGATGTTCGGGCTTGGCTCACAGCGGTATTGGCCGCCGAACGAATCACCGTGATGGTGATTCGCGGCGGACACCTCGGAAGCCGGCCATGGACGGCCGGCGAGAATGAGCGAGAGCCATGCCGGAACATCCCTGGAAATTTTTTTCAGCTGTTGTTAGAACAACGCAGAAATTTAGGTTGATAAAAAAACCCCAGCCTTTCATGGCCGGGGTTTTTGCTTGTTTTTTCAGTCCGATCTTTCTATACTCTTTTGACGTGGATGGCATTTTTCCCTTTTTCTGTTTCTTCGATATCAAAAGATACCGGTTCATCCTCGTTCAGGGTGCGAAACCCGTCACCTTCTATGCCGGAGAAATGGACAAAGACATCCTCACCATCATCTGTTTCAATAAAACCGTACCCCTTTTTCTGATTAAACCACTTTACTTTTCCTTCGGCCATAATATTGAACCTCCTTCAAAAAAATTGCGTACGCCACATCAGACGTTGCCATGATGAAGAACAACCTCACCAGAGTACAAAGCAAAACCAACAGACGTACATATTACCCGCGGGGGAATAAATAAAACCTCCCCCCATGAATTTCGTCTAATATATTATTAATCTAATTACAAGAGAAAAATTGCTTTGGTTGCATTGGGGGGGCAAATGTGATAGGCCCTTGGGAAAGTGTAGATGGATGGAACCAAGACAGCCTTATCTGTAAGAGGATAGATTTTCAAGATGTCAGAAAAACGACGTTATAAGCCTTATATTTTTGTGATTATTTTCCTGATCAGTTTGCTGCTGCTTTTATGGACTGTTTATCCTTTTATTTATACGATAATTATGTCGCTCATGCTGGTTGGAGTGCTCCATCCGGCTTACCAGTGGTTGGTTAAGTTCAGCCATGGCCGGGTCCATGGCTCTTCACTGTTGTTTTGTGTGCTTATTTTTCTCGGTATTTTTGTGCCCCTGGTCTTCCTTATTTCCACCCTGTCGGTGGAAATGGCGGATTTCTACCTGTATCTTCGCCAATCCCTCACTGTTGAAGCGGTAAATCGGCTGATGGAACAGCATGCTGTCTGGGTTGATAAGGTTCAGCACCTTCTGCAACGCTTTGATATAAATTACGATTTTGCTAATTTTGAGGAATACGTGGTTGTTATGGGTAAGACCATGGGTTTGATTATGTATGATCAGACCAGGATGTTGGCTGGGAAAGTGGCACATTTTTCTCTCCACTTTGTGATGATGATTGTTATCATCTATTATTTGTTGATAGACGGGACAAAATTAAAGGAATATATCCTTACTTTGCTGCCCATGCCCAGAGCTCAGGAAACCCTGTTGCTGGCAAAGTTTAACGATATGTCCATTGCCATTATTATCGGCAATGGTATTGCCGCTATTCTGCAGGGGATCCTGGGTGGTGTTGGTTTGACCATGTTCGAGTTTCGTTCACCGGTACTCTGGGGAACGGTGATGGCTATTTTCGCTTTCATCCCTTTTATTGGTATTTCAATTGTCTTTGTTCCCATTACCATTTACCTGTTGATTTCCGGTCAGGTGGCCAGGGGGATTATGTTTTTTATCTATTTTTCTCTGCTTGCCGGTATTGTGGAATATATTCTTAAACCTAAAATGGTTGGAGACCGGGTCAAAATGCATGTGTTGCTGGTTTTTATTTCTATTTTTGGTGGTATTGCAACCTATGGTATTCTTGGGATTTTACTGGGTCCGCTGGTAGCCATTGCTTTCCTGACTTTGGCGGAAATCTATCTTTCTACTATGGGAAGGGCTTTTAACTAGGGTGAATAATAATAAACGCCAGTCCTTGCTTTGCCCCAATTGTCGCCGGTTGATCAGTGCGGATGAGCCCCGTTGTCCTTATTGCGGACTTTCCAGGCCGGGTTCCCGCTTGAAACGGGATTACCTGGGGCGGCTGCTTTCACATCCTGAAGAGATTATCCGCTTAATAATCTACCTTAACGTAGCGATGTTTGTGTATACCTTGCTGCTGAATCCTGGAGGGATGAGATTTAGCGCCAATCCACTGGCTTTTTTATCGCCATCCAATCGCAGCCTGCTCCTGGTTGGGGCTACCGGTCGCATTCCCATTGACCAGTTTCACCGGTGGTGGACCCTGATTGCCGCTTCCTTTCTTCATGGCGGTATCCTTCATATCTTTTTCAATATGATGGCGCTCAAGCAGCTGGGTCCGTTTGTCGTCAGTGAATACGGTCTGAACCGGTTCCTGATTATTTATACTATCAGCGGAATTGTCGGTTTCCTGGTTTCCTACCTGGTTGGGGTACCGCTGACGATCGGTGCTTCAGCCAGCATCTGCGGATTGATTGGTGCTATCCTTTATTATGGGAAAAACAGAGGTGGTACTTATGGTGAGGCGATTTACCGGCAGGCAATGGGGTGGATTGTCGGGTTGGCGGTTTTCGGGCTGATGATTCCGGGGATTAATAACTGGGGTCATGGGGGTGGTATAGTTGCCGGAATTGCTGGGGGAATGGTACTTGGCTATCGGGATAAACGGGTGTCGACCACGATGCATCAACTGCTGGCAATGATTGCCGTTATTATGACCATCCTGGTACTTGGCTGGGCGGTAGTACAGTCATTGATGATCAGTTTCATGTGATAACTTCATCATACATTGTTGATAAACGGAGAAAATACATTGCAAGGATTCCAACGGAAATATTTACGCGGATTGGCCCACAACCTGAAGCCGATGGTTCACCTGGGACAAAAAGGGTTGGCCGCAGGGCTTGTAGCTTCAGTGAATGAAGCGCTGGAACTGCATGAATTGATCAAACTGAAATTTCTTGATTTTAAGGAAAAATCACAGAAAGAAGAGCTTGCTGGTCGTATTGCCCGGGAGACCGGGGCTGAGCTGGTTGGCATCATCGGTAATATTGCCATTTTTTATCGCCAACAGCAAGACAGTGAGAAGCGAACTATTATCCTGCCTGAACGGTGATTATCTTAATGGAATTACCTGTTTTTTGAAAGACCAGGGCTTTACGTTAATTAGAGATAACATCCAACGGGTAAAAATTTGCAATATTAAACATCCTGTAATCATTCAGCTAACAGCTAATCGCTCAATTTTGTTACTTTATCCAGCCAATTAACCACATCATCCAGAATCAGACCAACCGCCTGGGAGAATCCTTGAACGGCTCCTTTTGCATCATAAGTAGGGGTTGCAACCGCATGGAAAAAATATTGCTGATCAACAGTAGTTTTGCTCTGG
>DQWO01000179.1 GCA_011042595.1 Pseudomonadota bacterium | reverse complement strand
GAATGAGCGAGAGCCATGCCGGAACATCCCGGTAAATTTTTTCAGCTGTTTTTAAAACAACTCAGAAAATTTAGTTTTTCTTGAAAGCGGCAAAACCGTTTGCCTTGCAAACTTTTTTATGGTAGAGCGGGGCACAATTATCAATTATACAACCCCGCTTAAAGAAGTAAGACAAGTGATCTGTTGTCAAAAAAATCAGGAGCAGGAAAAACGTGCCAATTATCCAACCTTTTAACGGCGTTTTTTATCATCCCAAGCAGCAAAAGAATCTTTCCCAGCTGGTAGCCCCACCTTATGACGTCATCACGGCTGAATACAAACAGGAGCTATTAGCCCGGGATCCCCACAATATCATCCGCCTTATACTGGGCAAGAGTGCCCAGGAAAAGGGCAAACCCCGTCCCGATGAAGAATACCACCAGGCGGCGGAAACCCTGAAGGCATGGCGGCGGGAACATATCCTGGTCAGCGATCAAAAGCCGGCTTTCTATTACCTTGAAGAGGAATTTTCAGCCCTGGGCAAACTTTATTGCCGCAAGGGTTTTATCGGTCTATTGGAACTGGATGGGCTGAGCAGTAGATCTGTGCTGCCCCATGAAAAAACCATGAGTGGTCCCAAGGAAGACCGGCTGAAGCTGATGAGCTCCTGCCGGGCAGATTTCAGCCAGATATTCACCCTTTATGATGACCCTGATCTGGTTATTGAGCAGGAACTACAGCAGCATCGTGAAACCAGGGAACCTTTCATCTCCTTGAAAAGTGTAGTTGGCATTGAACGACGCATCTGGCCGGTCAGAAATCCAGCCGCCATTGAACGTATCAGAGAAATCCTGGCCCCCCAGTCATTATTCATCGCCGATGGTCACCATCGTTTTGAAACCGCCCTTAATTATCGTCAACTTCGTCGACAGCAGGAAGGAAACCCTGACAGCCGGCAGCCATACGACTATGTCATGGTCTATTGCACCAATACCTCCAGCACCGATTTGGCCATTCTGCCAACCCACCGCCTGGTATCGGCTTATCCCGGACTGAATCGGAAAATGTTTACTGAAAAGGTGGAGGAAATTTTCCAGTTATCCCCCGTGCATCCAAGTGCTCAGGCCCCCAAATCCATCGCTAATCATCTTTTGCGGGTTTTGAACCTGAAAGGTGAAGAAAACAACCGGTTTGTTGTCGTCATCGGCAACAAACCTGATTGCTTTCTGGTATCCCTGGAGCCCCGTCGGGGCCGGGAACTGATGAAAAATATGCCGTCATCGCTGACATCCCTGGATGTCTCCGTCCTCGACCATTTACTGTTCAAACAAGCCCTCGGCATCAACGCTGGAGACATGGAAACGCAACGATATACCAGTTTCATCCAAGATGCCGGCGCCGCAGTGGAATCAGTAATGAAAGGCGAGAACCAGATGGCTGTCCTCCTCCGCCCTACTGATATCAACCAGGTTAAAAGTGTTGCCGCCGCCGGCGAAAAAATGCCGCAGAAATCAACCTTTTTCTACCCGAAACTTTTAACCGGACTTATCCTTTATCTTTTCGGGGATTGATAGTCGCCCCTGGAAGCATCAAGAAAATGAACCAAGGCACCACCATTACCACCACCACTGAAATCCTCCCTGACTTCCAACTATCCATCCAACAACCACGGCATGGATATCGCTATAACATGGATCCGTTTATCCTGGTTGATTTCATCACCTTGGAAAACAATGCAACAACTATTGATTTGGGGACCGGTGTTGGCATCATTCCCCTCCTGTTGGCCCGCCGGTTTCCGGAAACAGGACAGTTCAAAGGAGTAGAAATCCAACCGGAACTGGCAAACATCGCCTGCGGCAATGTCAATCAAAACGATCTCCAGGAGCAAATTACCATTATCCAGGGAGACTACCGAAATTATCAGGAGATTGCCCCGCCATCATCATTCAGCACTGTTATTGCAAATCCACCCTACTACCAGCAACATCGAGGACGTTTGAATACCTGCCGGCAAAAAGCCATTGCCCGTCATGAAATAACCACTAATCTGGATACTTTGATCGAAGCTGCTGCTTTTTTTCTTGAACCGGGTGGCCGTTTTTTTGTCAGCTATCCAGCCGAACGATTGCCCGCCATTTTAACCGCCTGCAGTAAGCGAAAACTCACTCCAAAGAAATTACAATGTCTTCATTCACAACCAACACAATCAGCAGAACTGATTTTGTTGCTGGCTAGACAAAACGGTAAAGAAGGCCTGCAGATCACTCCGCCGCGGTTTTTACGTCCCTGAACCAGGCAAAATTGACAACCTATACCCTGCTCCTTTATTTTTTGGCTTTTTGCACGGTTGCTGACAAATAAAAACATTTTGACAAGTAGCGGATATTCCGCTATAAATTCTCTCACTACTCGACCTTTAAACAGTGTTTTCCAGAACAGGATGCACGATTGAAAAAGGCGGCTTAAAAACAGCGGCAATTCGGCCGCGAACATAGCAGAAAATAACCTGAAAGGGATAGCCTGGCAAAAGCTACCAGGCCAAGGCTGCGAAGATATTCCATGACCGCCATTTCAACCATAAATGATGTGTTTTCCCTCATAGACTCTGAGCTGAAAGAGATAGAATCTGCTTATGCGGATTACCTGAAAACCAACGTTTCCCTGATTCCAAAAATAAGTGAGCATATCATTCTAAGCGGCGGCAAGCGACTGCGACCGGCCCTGCTTATCCTAACCATGAAAATGATGGGTGACCAGCCTTATTCAGGCACAGCCATGGCGGCCGTGATTGAATTTATTCATACCGCCACCCTCCTGCATGATGATGTGGTCGATCAGGCTGATATGCGCCGCGGCTTAACTGCCGCCAACATGATCTGGGGCAATGAGGCCTCGGTGCTGGTAGGTGATTTTCTTTTCTCGACCTCTTTCGATCTGGCGGTTGATCAGGGAAACCTGAAAATCCTCAAGGCATTGGCTTCAGCCACCAAACGGCTGGCCGAAGGTGAAATTCTTGAACTGATGAAAACCGCCGATATAACCACCACGGAAGATGATTACCTGGCAGTTATTGAGGGGAAAACGGCAATCCTGATGGCTATTGCCTGTGAAATAGGATCTTTACTTGCTGATGCTGATCATGAAAAACAATCAATAATGAAAACTTTCGGTCTTAATCTGGGGATGGCATTTCAGATGGTTGACGATGTGCTGGATTACACTTCCCGGGAAGAAGATCTTGGAAAAGCTATTGGCATTGACCTTGAAGAGGGGAAGCTTACACTACCACTGATTTACACCCTGAAGCAGGCATCTGATGAAGAACGAAAGCAACTGCAGGAAATAATCCTGGCAGATTTTGTCAACCCGGAAGACTTTACTTATGTCTATCAGCTACTCACCAAGTATAAGGGAATCCAGTTCACCATGAATCAGGCGCGAAAGCATATTGAAACAGCGAAAAGTCTGCTAACCCCCTTGGAGCCATCTCTCTTTAAGGAAGCCCTGGTGTTTGTGGCTGATTATGTGCTTGATCGAAACCGATAATCTGGTGAAATCACCGCGGTTGTTTAGCTGTTAAGAGGGAAAATATGAATTTTTCATCAATCATCTCGACCATTATTCTGGTTATAATCATAGGTTTTCTTGCCTACCGCCTTTTCAAAGGTGGTGGTTGAGGATGTTAGGCAACCGGTCAGGTTGCTGAACAAAACAATAAACTGTCCATAAATATTTCATATCCATGAAGGAGGGGAAATCCATGTCGGCTGAACTTATCGGTTACTTGAATGACGACAATTTTACCACTGAGATCGAACAATCTGAGGTTCCGGTTCTCATTGATTTTTATGCCACCTGGTGTGGGCCATGCACAGCCATGGCTCCGGTTCTGGAGGAATTTGCCCGGGAGCAGGAAGGTAAAGTAAAAATTTTCAAAATCAATGTTGATGAAAATCCCAAAACCCCGGCAAAATACGGGGTTCGCGGCATTCCGACTTTAATCCTTTTTGCCAAGGGAAAAGAAGTAAATAAAATTGTCGGCATGACCCCGAAAGATCATTTGGAAAAAATGCTCGATAACGTCCAGTAGGGAAATGCAGCTGCTGAAGCAGATCTCTGCATCCTAAGCGGAGAAATAGGATTGTAAATATTTCGGGAACACGATAGTCACCAAAGGTTTGATAATAATAAAAGGAAATCCTCTATGTCTGCACTAAAAGCCAGAGACAGATCGTGTATGAGAATCTTTGCCTTGGCTTTAATCCTTTGTGGATTGATTGCCTGTGGTGATTCATCGGCACCAAAACAAAAGAACGCAAAACTGGCACCAGACTTTTCCCTGACTTCACTGGATGGCAAGGAAATAACCCGTGACTCCCTCAAAGGTAAAGTGGTCATCCTTGATTTCTGGGCCACCTGGTGCCCCCCCTGCCGGGCGGCCATTCCTCATCTGGTGGAAATGCATAAAAAATATCGTGACCAGGGACTTGTGGTTGTGGGAATAAGTCTTGACCGGGGGGGCAAAGAAGAGGTATCCGACTTTGCCGAACGTAATCACATTGATTACGACCTGGTTATGGGGGTTAACAACGCTATTTTGAAAGATTTCGGCGAGGTTAGTTCCATCCCGACTATCATTATCCTTAACCAGCAGGCTGAAATCATTTTCAAAGCTGTCGGATATAATGCAGAAATTGCCCAAACCATTGATAGTAAAGTGGCTGAGTCACTACAATAATATCCCGCACAACTTTTAAGGAAGATCGAGCATGAGGCAAGATTTTTTACTGGAAATCGGCACGGAAGAAATACCCGCGGGCTTTCTCACCAGGATATTTCAAACTTTGCCCCGTCAGGTAGCAGAGCTATTATCCTATCATCGGTTATCTTATGAAGACATCAAAGTCATGGGAACCCCACGCCGGCTGGCAATTTATGTTGCCAACCTGGTTGACCGCCAGGAAGACCGGAGCATTGAAAAACTAGGCCCTTCAAAGCAGGTTGCATACGATGCCGAGGGAAACCCCACCAAGGCAGCCATTGGCTTCGCCCGGGGGCAGAAAACAGCTTTGGAAGAGCTGGAAATCATTAGCACTGAAAAAGGGGAATACTTAGGCGTCAGAAAAAAAGAAATCGGCCAGAAAAGCATTGATATTCTTTCTACGGCACTCCCGGGTTTCATCCAGGATATTCCTTTTCAGAAATCCATGCGCTGGCAGAATTTTGACCTGCGCTTTGCCCGGCCGATTCACTGGCTGCTGGCCCTTTTAGGCAAGACGGTCATTCCCTTCAGCATGGAAGGATTGGCTTCAGGAAACTGCTCCTACGGCCATCGGTTCATGGCCCCTGAGGTCTTTACCATTGAAGAGCCTAAGCAATATATGGACCTGTGCCGGAAAGCCAATGT
>DQWO01000248.1 GCA_011042595.1 Pseudomonadota bacterium | reverse complement strand
GCTCTCGCTCATTCTCGCCGGCCGTCCATGGCCGGCTCCGAGGCGTCCGCCGCGAATCACATCGTGTGATTCGTTCGGCGGCCAATACCGCTATGAGCCAAGCCCGAACATCCTGAATGTATTTTCATTTTTTGTTTTTTACACTCCTCAAGGGGGTACTGAAAAGAGTGACAGCCTTTCGTGAGTAAGGCACTAAATGCTAACAGCTAATTGCTCAGATCAGGTTTATAGGAAATTATTATGACTCAATTGACAGCCGCCCGCCAGGGCAAGCTGACACCACAGATGGAATATGTTTTGGCTGACGAGCCGATCTCAGCCATGGCATTGCAAACCGGAATTGCTGAAGGCAGTATTGTTATCCCGGCAAATCGCAATCATCAACATCTCACCCCTTATGGTATCGGTCGGGGTCTGCGGGTCAAGGTGAATGCCAACATCGGTACATCTTCCGATCTTCAAAGCCTGGATAGTGAACTGGAAAAACTGCAGGTTGCCATTGACAGTGGTGCCCATGCGGTGATGGATCTCAGTACCGGTGGTGAAATAAACCATGTCCGCCGAGAAATTTTGTCCCGCTGTCCCGTCCCCCTGGGAACGGTTCCCATTTATCAGGCGGTTACCGAAGGGGTGAAAAAACGGGGGTTCCTTGGCAAGGTAACCGTCGATGATTTTTTCTCCGCCGTGGAAAACCAGGCTGAGGATGGGGTTGATTTCATGACCATTCATTGCGGGGTCACCCTGCGGACCCTGGAAGCTCTGCGGCGAAGCGGCCGGATTACGGATGTGGTCAGTCGAGGTGGTGCTTTTTTAATCGAATGGATGATCTATAATAATCGTGAAAATCCTTTTTATGAACATTATGATCGCCTGCTGGAAGTGGCCCGTGAGTATGATGTTACCCTGAGTCTGGGTGATGGTTTGCGTCCCGGCTGTCTCGCGGATGCCACGGACCGGCCCCAGGTTCAGGAGCTGATTTACCTGGGCGAACTGACTGAACGGGCCTGGGATGCGGACGTTCAGGTGATGATTGAAGGACCTGGTCATGTTCCCATTGACCAGATCGAGGCCAATGTTCTCCTGGAAAAAAAGTTGTGCCAGGGCGCGCCATTTTATGTGCTGGGACCATTGGTTACCGATGTGGCCCCAGGATATGATCATCTGGTCGGGGCCATCGGTGGGGCGATAGCCGCCAAAGCCGGGGCGGATTTTCTCTGTTATGTAACCCCGGCTGAACATCTGAAACTGCCGGATGCTGATGATGTGAAAGAGGGAGTTATTGCTTCCCGGATTGCCGCCCATGTTGGCGATATTGCCCATGGTCTTCCCGGGGCATTGGAGTGGGATAATCAGATGGCGGCCAAACGTAAACAGCTGGATTGGGAGGGCCAGATTTCTCTGGCTATTGATCCGCAGAAAGCAAGGAAGTTTCGCGAGAGTGCGCCACCGGCTGACCAGCAGGTCTGCAGTATGTGTGGAGAATTTTGTGCCATTAAAAAACTTGAATCGTATTTGCACCCAAAGGATAAATGATGAAACCAATGGATTTTTCTAAAATGAATGGGTTGATTACCGTTATTGCTCAGGATTACGTAACCTCCGAAGTGCTGATGGTGGCTTTTATGAACCAGGAAGCCTGGGAGGAGACTCTGGCCACCAGAAGGGCCTGTTATTTCAGCCGCTCAAGGAACCGGCTCTGGCGTAAAGGCGAGGAGTCAGGAAATGTGCAGTTAATCAAGGAAATTCTGGTTGATTGTGATCGGGATGCCGTGGTGCTGAAGGTTGAACAGGTCGGCGGAGCTGCCTGTCACACAGGATATAACAGCTGTTTTTATACCAGGGTCAATGCCGATGGCTCTGAAACCATCATCAAGGATGCCAAGGTTTTTGATCCCGACACGGTCTACGGGAAAAAATAAAGGGAGAGATTATGAAACTACGTTTGGGTATTCCGAAAGGTTCGCTGCAGGATGCGACCATAGATCTGTTTAAAAATGCCGGGTACAAGATTCGTACCAGTTCCCGGTCATATTTCCCCACGATTAATGATCCGGAAATCGAGTGCATGTTAATACGGGCCCAGGAGATGGCCCGTTACGTGGAAAGCGGTGTCCTTGATGCCGGGATTACCGGTCATGACTGGGTTGAAGAAAATAATGCCAAGGTCCTGGAATTAACCGAGTTGCAGTACGCCAAAGCGACCCTCAATAAAGTCCGGTGGGTACTGGCGGCTAAAAAAGGTGGTCCAATCAGTTCAGTCAAGGATCTGGAAGGTAAAACCGTGGCGACTGAAGTAGTGAACCTGGCGACCAGATATCTGCAGAACAAAGGAGTCCAGGCCAAAGTTGAGTACTCATATGGGGCAACTGAGGTGAAAGTTCCCCATCTTGCCGATGCTATTATTGAGATTACCGAAACCGGCTCATCATTGAGGGCCAATAATCTTGAAATAATCGACACGGTCCTGGAAACTTCAACGGTCTTTATCGCCAATCAGCAATCCTATGAAGATTCCTGGAAAAAAAATAAAGTTGACCGTTTGATAATGTTGTTACAAGGGGCGCTTGAAGCCCGAACCCGGGTTGGCTTCATGTTCAATGTTAAACGCCAGCAACTGGAAGAAGCCATTGCCGCCCTGCCAGCTGAAAAGGTGCCGACGATATCTCCGTTGGTTGATGAAGAATGGCTTGATGTGTTCGTGGTTCTGCGCCAAGCTGTGGTTAGGGATCTGATTCCTGAATTAAAAGCTATTGGTGTTAAGGGGATGGTGGAATTTCCCTTGAGTAAGTTTATTGATTAACTTCTCAACTTTCTGACTTTTATTGTCAGGTACATTACAGGATGTTCGGGGTTGGCTCATAGCGGTATTGGCCGCCGAACGAATCACCGTGATGGTGATTCGCGGCGGACGCCTCGGAAGCCGGCCATGGACGGCCGGCGAGAATGAGCGAGAGCCATGCCGGAACATCCCTGGAAATTTAATTCAGCTGTTTTTAGAGCAACTTAGAAAGTTACGTTAACTTTTTGTCCCTGCTTTGGGGTAAGGATCGGGGATAAAAAGCTTGACAAAAAGGTGTGATTTTGTTAGCTGCTCTATTCGATGTTTACTATCTGAAATAATGGGTTTTTGATCAGGAGGAGGTTGACCCTTGGCAAATCATAAATCAGCATTAAAGCGGATGCGCCAGAGTGAAAAACGCCGGTTAAGAAATCGGCAGGTGGTATCCCACATGAGATCTTCGATTAAAAAGTTTCAACTGGCGGCAGAGGAGGGAACAAGTCCTGAAACTCTGCTGGAGAGTTTGCAGCGAGTCTCTGTCATTATTGACAAGGCAGCCAGCAAAGGGGTTATCCATCGGAATAATGCTTCCCGGAAAATTTCCCGGTTAACGCGGATGTGTAACCGGGTCGGGAAAACTGAGGTGGCTCAGGCCTGATTGGTTTGAGATTTTATCTGAATGACGTTAAAAAAGGATACCAGCTGAGCTGGTATCCTTTTTTTATCTTTTCAAACTTCAGGATTTTGTCTGTGGTTATTGAAGAACTATCCGGTGGTAACGTTTTTTGCCGGCCCGCAGCATTATCTGTCCATCATTGAAATCGCTTTGAGTGATTTTTCGGTCTTCTGTCACCCGGCTGTCATTACAGTAGCCACCGCCCTGTTGCAGCAGGCGTCTGGACTGTCCCTTAGAAGAACAGAGACCGGTTTTAATGAGTAGCTCTACTATGGTTATTCCTTTTTCCAGTTGCAGCTGTGTTATGGTACTCTGTGGCAGGGAATCAGGTGATTCAGTCGGTTTAATGGAAGTAATGGCCGATGATGTCTTAACCCGGTTGTCGGGGTCGGCGGAACCGAATTGTCCTACCGCTGTCCGATATGCCCCGGCGGCCTTCTGCGGACCATGAACCAGGGAAGTGACTTCATATGCCAGAATTTCCTTAACCCGGTTGATGGCCTGATCTTCCAGTTGTTCCAGCTCGCTGATTTCCGCCAGCGGTAGGAAAGTAAAAAGCCGCAGAAAATGTCCTCTCTCCCCATCTTCACAATTGCGCCAGAACTGATAGAAATCATAGACAGAAGTGCGTTTTTCATCCAGCCAGACAGCACCGGCAGCTGTTTTACCGAATTTTTCCCCGCTGCTGGTGGTTAATAGCGGGAAAGTGATGCCATATGCCTCTTTTCCCTCCATGCGGCGGATTAAATCAACGCCGGCGACAATATTGCCCCATTGATCCTGTCCCCCCATCTGGATGGTGCATTGATAATCACGGTTGAGAATATAGAAATCATATGCCTGCAGCAGCATGTAGTTGAATTCAATGAATGAGAGTCCACTTTCAAGCCGTTGGCGATAAGACTCAGCAGTCAGCATCCGGTTGACGCTGAAGTGGCGGCCAATGTCCCGGAGAAAATCGATGTAACTCAGTTTTTCGAGCCAGTCGGCATTGTTGATCAGTAATCCCTGTCCGGGTTCCAGCTTTAGAAAGCGTTCCAGTTGTCGACGGATGCCGATTCCATTCCGATCAATATCCTCACGGGTCAGCAGCTGACGCATCTCGGTTTTGCCACTGGGGTCTCCAACCATGGCTGTTCCCCCGCCAAGTACGGCGATGGGACGATGCCCTGCCCGTTGCAGATGCATCATGGCAATGATTGGTATAAGACTGCCCACATGGAGACTGTCGGCGGTGGGATCAAAGCCGATATAAAAGGTTTGGGTCGCCGTCGCCAGTCTATGCCGCAACTCCTGTTCGTGGGTTGCCTGATAAACGAAACCGCGACTTTCCAGCTGACTGTAAAGTTGTTGTTCCATGGTGTTGACTAGCTCATCTCCAGGATCTGCTTAGCTTGCCGCAGGCGGTTGTTGCCTTCTTTGAACTGCTGCATGGCCGCCAGAATTAATTCAACAATTTCATCTTTACCCTCTTTTTTTGCCTGGGCAGCCCATTTTTTATAGTCTTCCTGGTGACTTTCATTGTGATCTATCCAGTGGGCCAGCAGCAGATCAATTTTTTCCTCAAAACTCATGCTCTGGTGCTCACCGCAGGAGTGACAATGGCTGTGGCCGCCACAGGGGTTGTCGTGATCATGGTGTTCATGCATGGTTTACTCCTTTGTTTTTTTCTGGTCATCGGCGATTTTCAGGTAGGATACCCCGATGTCCTGTTCATCATTGAGACTGTCTATCCGCGAAATATACTGATGGGGAATACAGATAAAATTAACCTTGGAGAATTCTTTCCGTAAAGCATCATCTTCCGGGGAAATAATCAGTCGTTTTTTATCCTCGAAGATAAAATCGGAAACCTCGATAAAACCAAACATTTCCGATTCGCCAATGCTGCGGGCCAGCAGGGAATAATTCCGGTTTCCGGTTTTGAATTGGACGCGATAAATATGGGTT
>DQWO01000030.1 GCA_011042595.1 Pseudomonadota bacterium | reverse complement strand
TGATTCGCGGCGGGCACCTCACAGCTGCACACGATGTGCAGCGAGAATGAGCGAGAGCCATGCCGGAACAGCCTTTAAATAATTTTTTTCGGCTGTTTTTTCATAACTCAGAAAGTTGAGTAATAAACTCACAGCATTCATTTTTATTAGAGGCGGCCGGTTGCCTGCTCGATGTTTCATTAAAAGCTGATAGCATTCATTAGAAAATCTCCGTTTAGCCATCCTGATGAACACTTTTTTAGATGTCTGATTGCAAATGTGTTTGTATTGAGACGGGAGAAAATATGTCAAAATATCTTGGTGAATTTCTTGATGATATGACCATTAAGCAGCTGAATGCCAGGGAATCAACCGTTGTCGTTGCAACTGTTTCTGATGATGGGTACCCGAATACTACCCCTGTCCATTTGATTATCGCTAAAGATTCTGAAACTCTTTTGCTTGGTCTTGGTTTAGGTCATCAGGCTACCGCAAACATACGATTAAACCCGAAGATCATGATTTCACTTTGTGAAAAAAATGATCTTAATATTTCAATTAAATGTAATGCCAGAATCATTTGTGAGAAGATGGATAGCAACACTGGCATGTGTGTTGTCGAGGCAAAAGTAAAAGCAATAAAAGATGACTCTACGCATTCAAAGACAGTTTCCGGAATAAGGTATGTGTGTAAGACCGATCGGGGGGAAAGGTTTATTAGGGAAGTTTTTGACGAATTGAATGAATTATGACCCTTTAACGGGCTGTTTTTTGTAATTTACCACATTCTGAATGGTGAGAGAGGGATGTAAGCTGGCAACTTTCCACCAAGAAAGTCTTATTCGTTGGACTCGAGAAGGATTTTATGTTCCATCAGTGATATTTGGTGTATTTCAGCGTCTACAACCTTTTGCTCACCGAAAATATTTTTCAGCAATAAGCTGCTCCCTTCCGGTTTCAGGCAAAAAACATTTTCCATTAGCAATATGGATTCGCCGTTCTGTTTTTTTAGATAGGCATTGGCTTCACACATTTTCCATAAACTCCTTTTGCAGCATTTTGACCATGAGATCGATGAGGTGGGGCAACGGTTCTTTATAAATACCAATAATTTTAATGTTTTCCTGGGACAGGGGTAGCAGGAGCTTTTTTGCCGGGCTGGCAGCAATAGCGGTGGCCATTGCCGGAGTAAGTTCCCCCATCATTGCATGGGCCATGATAATGGAAATAGTTCCAAGAATCATGTCAACTTTTACCACGCTCTGAATAATGGCATTTTCGCCGGTGGCTCCCCGGTTTGCGCGGGCTTTCATCATCGCTGCCGTGGCAATGGCATTAGTTCCCAGTGCCCAGATTTCTACCTTTTCACCAAAATCCTCTTTCAGGCGGCGGATGATGGCGCTGCCGATGCCGCCTCCCTGCCCATCAATTATTCCTATCCTCATAAGCTTTTATTACCTCCTGTCTGGATAGCTATTGGTAGATTATGTGTGTATTTTTTGCAAGCCATTTCTACTTTTTTTATTTTTTGGACTTGACAATATCTATTTACAGGTTATATTGATACTGATAGCTTGAGGAAAGAGAGTGGCTGATGATTGAAAGCAAGGTTGCGGATAATGATTATCCCACTTATTCTATTGGAGTTGTGGCGGATTTGCTCGAGGTACATCCGCGAACTTTGCGCTTATATGAAAAGGCCGGTTTACTTTTTCCCTCACGCAGGGGGGGGAAGCGTTTTTATTCCCGCAATGATGTACACTGGCTGCAGTGCTTGCGGCGGCTGATACATGAAGAAGGGGTTAATATTTCCGGCTTGCAGAAATTATTGCAGCTGGCTCCCTGTTGGGAAATTCGTCAGCAAACTTGTCGTGAGTACCATTGTTGTAGGCATTGCGCCTTAAAAGGTAATTCCAGTTATTATAAAACTCAACGGCGATGTCGCCAGCGAGGCAATGAGAAGTTAGAGGAGTCCATAGATGAGTGATGAAGTGCAGAAAAAGATTAAAGAGTTGAGTATGGAGGGCAAAATAACCTGTGCCCAGGCAGAGATGGTCGCTAAGGAGTATGGTCTTAGTCGAAGGGCAGTTGGAGAACTCATCGATAAGTTGGAATTGAAAATTATATCGTGTCAATTAGGCTGTTTTTGATTTCATTACTATTGCTTTTTGTCCCAAATTGGTGATAATGCAGAGTAAATTTTAAAATTTATCATGGAAAGCGAGGAAGTAAATGAGTGATTGTGCCGATGGGGCATCATGCAGTAGCTGTGGCAGTGCTGAGAGTTGCTCTGCTGAAGAGAAGCAGCGTCATGAAGAAGAACAACTACAGGAAAGGCTGAGCCACATAAAACACTCTATCGTGGTAATGAGTGGCAAGGGCGGGGTTGGTAAAAGTACGGTCGCGGTGAATCTGGCAGTTTCGCTGGCTCAGCAAGGCTTGAAGGTTGGGTTGCTGGATGCTGATATTCATGGTCCGAATCTGCCGAAGATGCTTGGTTTGGAAAAATCCCGTTTGCAGGCTACCGAAGGCGGTATCGTGCCCATGGAGTTTATTCCTGGTCTTTCTGTGGTTTCCATGGCTTTTCTGCTTGAAAGTGTTGATAATCCTGTTGTCTGGAGGGGACCGTTAAAACATACGGTGATCAGGCAGTTTGTGGCTGATGTCCAGTGGGGTGAATTAGATTATCTGGTTGTTGACTTGCCACCGGGAACGGGTGATGAACCTTTGAGCGTCGCTCAGGTGCTGAAGGCTGTTGATGGCAGTGTTATTGTTACTACCCCTCAGGAGGTGGCCCTGCTTGATTCCCGTAAATCGGTGGTTTTCAGCCAACAGCTTGAGATCCCGGTAATTGGCATTGTGGAAAATATGAGTGGCCTTGTTTGTCCCCACTGTGGAAAAGAAATCGATTTATTTAAAAAGGGTGGTGGTGAAATCGCTGCCAGAGAATTGGATGTCCCCTTTCTGGGCCGTGTTCCCATTGATCCTCAGATTGTGGTGAACGGAGATGCCGGGAAGCCGTATGTAATTGCTTTTCCAGAGTCGCAGGCGGCAAAGAATTTAAAGCAGGTTGCTGATAAATGCCTTTTGTTCGTGGAAAAAAAGGATACGAAGTAATCTATTTCTAATTGATGGTAGCGGAAGGGGGGAATGATGGATTCTTTAGAATGCTTGATGACCAGACGAAGCATCCGGAAATTTGCTGATCGGGAAGTTGATAACGAAACATTGCAAAAAGTTATTGAAGCAGCCAGATATGCGCCTTCATGGGCCAATACCCAATGCTGGGAATTTATTGTGGTTCGGGATCCGGAGGTTAAAGAACGGTTGGAACAAACTTTTCCCCAAGAAAACGCTGCCCGAAAATCGGTGACACAGGCTCCCTTGGTTTTGGCGATTATGGGAAAGCGTGAGCTCTCAGGTTATTACAAGGGAAAACCGGCCACCAACAAAGGAGATTCTTGGTATATGTATGATCTTGGCCTGGCAAGTCAGAACCTTGCTCTGGCTGCCCATTCTCTGGGGCTTGGAAGTGTTGTTCTGGGACTTTTTGATGCGTCGGCTGCGGAAAAAATTCTTTCTGTTCCGGAAGGGATTTCGGTGGTTGCCTTGATGCCCATGGGCTATCCTGAAAAAATACCTTCTGCGGCATCTCCCCGCAAGCCGTTGTGTGAATTTGTTTTTTTGAATAAATATGAAAGTCCCTGGGCTTCTGGGGATGAGAATCTGTGTTTTATTGAAGAATAATGGATGTTTCTACTTTAAAAAGTTGTAACTAATGAATTCTGGAGGATTACAGTGAAAAAAATAGTGTTATCGGCCAATGACGAAAATGGTTTGGATGGTGAAATGAGCATGCACTTCGGGCGCTGTCCGGCTTATGTTGTTGCCTATATTACGGATGATAACCAGGTTGAAAAAACCGAAGTGGTTGAAAACCCCTATTTTGGTCAGCATGTTCCCGGCCAGGTGCCGGCTTTTATCAAATCTTTGGGTGCCGATGTCATGATTGCCGGGGGCATGGGGCCAAAAGCCATTGATATGTTCCAGGGATTCGGTATCGACGTTGCAACCGGGGTTGGGGGGAATGTCGGCAATGTTCTGCAGGCCTATCTGGATGGCAAAATTTCCGGGGCTGCCGGCTGTGGCCATGAACATTGATATTGTTTATGAGGATTAACGTATGCTGATTGCTTTCAGTCTTGGCAGCGATAATGAAAAAGCGATGATGGATTCGCGGTTTGGTCGTTGTCCTTTCTTTGCTTTGTTTGATGATCAGAGTGGTGATATTGACTATGTGGCCAATCCGGCTGCCGGCGCCGCAGTTGGCGCCGGAACCGGTGCGGCTCAGATGCTTATAAATCGGGATGTGGCAGCGGTGGTAAGCGGGCAGGTGGGGCCGAAGGCCCTGGAGATTCTTGAGGCGGCTGAGGTTCCCATCTATCTGGCTCCGGCCGAACTGCCTTTTTCCACTGCCAGGCAAAGGTATCAAGGTGGGCAGCTGCAGCAATACCGGCTGCAACGATTTTAAAATTTTTTACATGTGTGGTTAGGCATGCCTAATTCGGCATGAATTAATAGTCGTCGTATGATGGGAAATGCGGTTGACAATCACAGGAGGTGAGGCAAATGCCAGGATTTGATGGAACAGGACCCCAGGGTATGGGGCCCATGACCGGCGGTCGACGGGGCTACTGTGCTACCGGTGTCCCCGGTCCTTATAGCTACGGTCCTCGTTTTGGTGGCTGGAACCGTGGCGTTCCGGGGATGCCCTATGGCAGACCCCAGGCTTACGGTTATGATCCCCAGACTGAATTGCAGTTTCTGCAGCAGCAGGCTACCGGATGGCGGCAGAACTTGGAGCAGTTGGAAGTGAGAATCAAACAATTGGAAGATCAACTACAGCAAAAACAACAGGCTGATTAAATCGGCCGGTTTAAAAGGTAACCGAATTAGGTTTGTCTATCCCATAACCAGACAGATGAGAGGAGAAAAAGATCATGAAAATAGCAGTGAGTTCCAGCGGGTCAAACATGGATGCCCAGGTTGATCCTCGTTTTGGTCGTTGTCAGTTTTTTATTATTTATGATACGGATTCCGGTAGTTCAGAAGCCTTGGCGAATGAGTTTCAAGGTGCATCCGGTGGTGCCGGAACCCAGGCAGCTCAGATGGTGGTCAGCAAAGGGGTAAAAACGGTGCTGACAGGAAATTGTGGGCCTAACGCCTTTGCGGTTCTTCAGGATGCTGGAGTCCAGGTGGTGACAGGGGCTGCAGGAACGGTTGGAGAAGCGGTTAAAAATTTTGAACAGGGAAGCTTGCAATCATCCGCTGGTCCAAATGTTGCGGATCATGCGGGAATGAATACTCAGGCTCAGGGTGCAGTTCCCGTTGCCCCTGGAATGGGTCGCGGCGGCGGCGGTGGAATGGGCGGCGGTCGTGGTTGTGG
>DQWO01000196.1 GCA_011042595.1 Pseudomonadota bacterium | reverse complement strand
CCTCACAGCTGCACACGATGTGCAGCGAGAATGAGCGAGAGCCATGCCGGAACAGCCTGACAATGTACCCTGGCAACACAAGTCAGAAAGTTGAGTTGTATTGTAATTATGGAAAATACCATGAATGATGATGCTTTTGCCGACGCGGAAGAACAACTGAGAACTGAGATTATTGATACCGTCCGGCGTTGCCGGAAATGTAACTACTGTTATTCGGCCTGCCCGCTTTTTCAGTCCACGAGAGGCTTTCAGACTTCCGGACCGTCCGGTATTATCCAGTCACTTTATTACGGCATTGTCTGGGGTGAATTGGAAGGCCAGGAGAAAGAAACCCTGCGTGATATCTTGTACCAGTGTACTACCTGCAACAGCTGTGTTCTTACCTGCAAGGACCGGGCTACCGGGTTGCCGATTGTGGAGGTTATTGAAAAAGGCCGTAAATTACTGGTGGAAATGATGAATGGCCCCATGCCCAGCCAGCGGAAGCCGATGGAACAGATTTATTCCCATGGAAATCCTTACCAGGAAGCCCAGGAGAATCGATTGGCGTGGGGGGCTGATCTGAATTTTAAACGTTTACCAACGGATGAAGCTGAAACCCTCTTTTATGTGGGGTGTACGACAAGTTACGAGCCGGAGCTGCAGAATGTGGGCCGTTCACTGGTAAAAATTTTCCAGCATGCCGGGGTGGATTTTGGTGTTATGGCGGAAGAAAAATGCTGCGCCGACCCGGTTGATAAAATGGGGGACATGTTTCTTTACCAGGAAATGGTAGAACAAAATGAAGAAGCAATCCTGGCTTGTGGAAGCTCACGGCTGGTGACGGTCTCTCCCCATTGTTTCCACACCTTCACCCAGTCCTATGACCGTCTTACGGCCGGGATGGAAGTCCTGCACTATACCATGTATCTTGACAAACTGCTTGCTGATGGCCGCCTGCGATTGCAAGCTGCCTTACCCAGAAAAATTACCTATCATGATCCCTGTTATCTGGGAAAGCACCATGAAATTCTGGAAGCTCCCCGAAATATTCTTCGCCGCCTGCCACAGGTTACATTGGTAGAAATGGAGCAATATGGCAAGGACAGCTTGTGTTGTGGTGGTGGCGGTGGCCGCATGTTTTACGAAGTTGAAGGTAATAACTGGTTGGGTGAAACGAGGATTAAGCAGGCTTTGGATGTCAAAGCCGAGATCATTGTTACCGCCTGTCCCTGGTGCCATACAATGTTGGATAATGCCGTCAAGAACTTGGGAGTTGGCGGCCAGTTGCAAGTTGTTGAACTTGCAGAAATCGTTGCCGGATACCTGATGGATGCTGATTGAGGAGTTTTTATGAACATTATTGTCTGTCTCAAGCAAACCCCTGATAGTGAAACCAAAATAATTCTAGATGATAACGGTCTGGTTGATTGTGGTAACATTACCTATACCATGAATCCCTATGACGAACACGCTTTGGAAGAAGCGCTGCGAATCAAGGAAAAACTGGGTGGACGGGTTACCGTAATCAGCATTTTGTCGGTGAAAGAAGATACCTCATTCATTACCCAGGCTTTGGCAATGGGAGCTGATCAGGCAACTATCATCTGTGATCCACTGCTGGAAGATGCCGACCAGTTGATGGTGGCTAAAGCCGCGGCTTCATTGTTGAAACAAATGGATTATGATCTGATTTTATGTGGTAAAGAGGCCATTGATGATGGGTTGGCCCAATTCCCGGCTTTCCTGGCTGAATTTCTGGATATGCCGCAAATTAATGTGGTTACCGCCCTGGAAATATCCGGCAGTGAGATAACCGCAACCAGAGAAGTTGACGGAGGGACGGAAACCATTATCACCACCATACCGACCATGATTACTGCTCAACGAGGGCTTAATGAAGTTCGTTATCCGCCTTTAAGCCGTATTATGCGGGCCAAAAGGATAAAGGTAAATCAGGTAACGTTGGCGGATCTGGGATGGTCTGGAGAAATTCAGCCCCTGGTTGAAGTGGAGAAAATTGAACTGCCGCCTGCCAGGCAGAGCGGCATCCGCCTGCTGGGTGAAATGGATGAGATTATTGAGCAATTGCTCGGGGGGATAAAGAACTATCTGTAATTCTGTCTACTCCCGCACCATGTCGTTCATAAAGCTGGGTTTAAATAAAGGCGATACTTCAATAGTATCGCCTACGTATTTGAAAATGGCGGAGAGGGAGGGATTCGAACCCTCGGAGCAGATTTCCCCACTCACTCGCTTAGCAGGCGAGCGCCTTCAGCCGACTCGGCCACCTCTCCGTGAAAATAAGTTAAGCGATTAGCTTTAAAAAATCAATACACTACGTTTATGAGCAATTAATATCTGACGGGTGATAGTTTATAATAGTAAAAATCCTGTGATCATTGAACTAATAGCTAACAGCTTAATTAAAATGGCGGAGGGAGTAGGATTCGAACCCACGGAGCTTTCGCTCAACGGTTTTCAAGACCGCCGCCTTAAGCCACTCGGCCATCCCTCCGTGAATTTTTTTACCTGATAACTTCCATGCCGCCCATATAAGGCCGTAAGACTTCAGGAATAACTACACTGCCGTCTTCCTGCTGATAGTTTTCCAGGACGGCCACCAGGGTTCTGCCTGCCGCCAGGCCTGAACCATTCAGCGTATGGACGAAATGGGGTTTCCCCCCTTCTTTTGGCCGGTAGCGGATATTGGCCCGCCGGGCCTGAAAATCCTCAAAATTGCTGCAGGAGGAAATTTCCCGAAAAACCCCCTGGCCAGGCAGCCAGACTTCAATATCATAAGTTTTGCTGGCTGAAAAGCCTAAATCTCCGGTACATAAGTTGACTATCTGGTAATGAATATTCAATTTCTGCAGGATGCTTTCAGCATTAACCAGTAATTTTTCCAACTCGTCATAGGAATTTTCCGGCGCGGCAAATTTCACCAGCTCCACCTTGTTGAATTGATGCTGGCGGATTAAACCGCGAGTATCCTTGCCATACGAACCGGCTTCCTTGCGAAAACAGGGGGTGTAGGCGGTAAAGTAAACCGGCAGTTCATGGGCTTCAAGAATTTCGTTCTGGTATATATTTGTAACCGGTACTTCCGCCGTGGGAATCAGGTAATAATCCAATCCTTCCAGCTTAAACAGGTCATCAGCGAATTTTGGCAGCTGGCCGGTGCTGGTCATGGCCGTTTTATTGACGATGAACGGCGGTAGAATCTCGGTGTAGCCATGGTTGTTGGTGTGCTCATCAAGCATGAAATTGATTAATGCCCGTTCCAGTCGGGCCCCGGCACCCCGATATAAAGTGAATCGAGCCCCGGTTATTTTTGCCCCTCGCTCAAAGTCCAGGATTCCCAGTTGTTCTCCCAGGGTCCAGTGGGCCTGGGGCTCAAAAGTCATGGAAGGCCGTTCTCCCCAGGTGCGGACTACAGGATTATCATCCTCGCCGTTGCCGGGCGGCACGCTTTCATGAGGCATGTTGGGGATCATGTAGAGGATGGAATCCAGCTGATTGTCAAGTTTGTTGATCTGGGCATCAAGTTTCTTGATTTTCCTGGATACCTCACGCATTTCGGCAATCTGACTGCCGGCATCCTGCTTTTGCTTCTTCAGGAGGGCAATGCTGTCCGAGCAGGTATTCCGTTTATTTTTCAATCCTTCTGTTTCAGTCAATAATTGCCGTCGCTGGGTATCGATAGAACGAAATTCACTCAAATCCAAATTGGTATTTCTGTTCTGTAACATCTGTTCGACGTCATCTATGTTATTGCGAATGAATTTGAGATTAAGCATGGTATTATCCCGAAAAGATATCAACGTGCCGGTTAAAAAATGAAGGGTATATATACTATCTCTATTTTTCTCTTGTCAATAAATTTCTCGGGATGATGAAAGTTGCTGAATAGGTTGTTTTGTCAATTAAGCTCGTGTAATTACAGGCATCTATGAAAGCTAATGGAATATTTATGATAATGATTTACTCCGAGCTGTTTGCCGCTTGTGTTTTTGTTCTCTGGTTTATTAACACTATTCGAGCGGATGGGGTATATTTACCATCTTGTGTCCATCAACCAATCAATCAGCTTGCAGGATGTTCGGTATGATCCAGGTTTTCTTTAAAGGCCGTGGTAATACCTATGGCAAAAGCTTGCTGATATGATTATTGAAAGTTTGCCGGAAGCTGAGGGGTCCTAAGCGTCTTTTTGCTTTACATCAAGATAATAAATGCGATATACTCAGCCATATTGGGGATTTAAACTAAACAGAGTGGAAGAGAATGAATTTACCAGGATTGAAAATAGGGGACCGTTTTGTTGATCTTCCGATCATTCAGGGTGGAATGGCGGTTAGTGTGTCGACAGCGGAACTTTCATGTGCGGTTGCTGATGAAGGTGGAATCGGGGTCATCGGGGCTACCGGTCTCAGCATTGAAGAGCTGAAACGCCAGTTGCAGGAAGCAAGGGCGATGACCAAAGGTATTTTGGGCCTGAATATTATGGTTGCGGCCCGAAGTTTCAAAGAAGTGGTTTATGAATCGCTGCGTCAGAAGGTTGATGTGATCATTGCCGGAGCAGGTTTTTCCAAAGATGTTTTTGGTATCTGCAAGGAATGGAAAACTCCTTTAATTACCATGGTTTCCTCCGTTAAAGCGGCAAAATTAGCAGAAAGATTAGGGGCGGCAGCGGTGATTGTTGAAGGTCGGGATGCCGGTGGTCACCTGGGAACAGAAGCGAAAACGGAAGATTTATTGCCGGCTATCTGCAAAGCGGTTTCAATTCCCGCCATTGCTGCTGGTGGATTTGTCGATGGCAAGGCGATCAGCCGGGTTATGGCGCTTGGTGCAGCTGGCGTACAGATGGGAACCCGGTTCTTGCTCAGTTCTGAGTGTACGGTTCATGATAATTTTAAAGAGTTATTGTTGAAATCTAAAATCAGTGATCTGGTGCGGATATTAAGCCCGGTTGGACTGCCGGCAAATGCTATCAAAACGCCATTGGTGGAAAAATTGCTGGCTGGTGACCAGTCGATCAGGCCGGATAAATGCAACGGCTGCTTAAAACATTGCAGCGGTAGTTTCTGTATCCTGGATGCCCTGAAACGGGCCCGCAACGGTGATTATGAACGGGGTCTGTTCTTTACGGGAAGCAACTTCCCGGCAATTAAAAAGATTTTGTCAGTAAAGGAAATTATCGGCGACCTGATGGAAGAAGCCCGTGCCTGTATGAATGGGGGTGAGGTTCCGGTTAATCCTTGATACCGGACGCTCTCAGATGCTGCATTTGGTGGCTTAGTCTGTCGGTCAGTTTATTGATGAGGATTATAGTTGATTCCGGGTCTTTAGCCACAATGCTCATGGCCTGATAACGTTTGGTCAAAAGTCGATTTTCAGCATTAGAGATCAGATCAGCCTTGTTGAAAACCAGCATTTTGGGAATATCCTGGAGGTTCAAAGAACTCAGGATATT
>DQWO01000145.1 GCA_011042595.1 Pseudomonadota bacterium | reverse complement strand
CTATAATATGCTTGACATATATTGATAATATATTGTAACAAGGTGTTTTAAAATTTATACAAAAGATTGAAATGATCAATAATCAGTCATCCTCTGGAAATTCCCTGGCCAAAACCGCCTACAAACACATCTATCGATGCATTATCAGTCTTGACTATCCACCGGGAACAAGTCTAGAAGAAAAAAAGCTGATGGAAGAGTTGAAGCTGGGTCGGACGCCAGTCCGGGAAGCATTGCTTCGTCTGGCTGCGGAACGTCTGGCTACCGCTATTCCCGGTAAAGGTTTTGTCGTCAAGGAGCTGACTCTCCAGTCAACCAGGGCTGTTTTCACCGCTTTAAAAGTTCTTGAGCTGGGAATTGCCGAGATTGCCATCCAGCAACGTACGGATCAGCAACTGGAAGCTTTGAGACAATCCAATCAAGAGGTCAAAGAAGCTGTAGAAAAGCAGGATGTCCTGACCCTGGTCGAAGCCAACCATAACTTCCACATGGTCTATGCCGGCTGCGCCGACAACGAGTATCTGACCAAAGCCCTGAACGAAGTACGGGCTGAAGGTAATCGGCTGGCTTACCTGTCTTACCATAATCGCATTGATCCTTTAACAACATTGGCACGACACTATAAAAATGTCATCAATCAACATAATGAGATAGTCAAAGCAATGGAAAAAAGGAATGTGGCACAACTGAAGCAGATGGTAAACGAACATATCCGGATCTTCCGTGATCGTATCATTGCCTACATGACCGCTGAATGACATGATCGTGCCAACAATGAATAATTTCATATTGAACTTAAAAGGCAGTCAAAAGATGAAAAATCTTTTCTGCAAGCAACCTCAACTTCCAACAACTCCAAGGAGGGTAACATGAAAAGTATTGTCGTATGGGTTGTCGCACTGCTACTGCTGGTTATTGCACCATTTCATGAAGCATCGGCCAAAACTGTCTGGCACATGCATCTTAATTATCCCGCGGGAAATTTCCATTCCCAGGGAGCCCAACGTTTCGCCGACCGGGTCAAGGCAGCCACTGGCGGAGAGCTGGAAATCGTTCTTCATCCCGGCTCATCCCTTGGCTTTAAAGGTCCGGAGTTATTACGGTCAGTGGCAGATGGACAACTGTCCATTGCCGAGATACCGACCGGTATGGTAGAGGGTGACGCCCCGATTCTGGCACTTACAGCACAGCCTTTCATTTCCACCAATAACTTCGAACAACGGCTATTGTACCAACTGGCCAAGTCGGTATACAAAAAGACCTTAAAAAAATTCAACCAGATGACTCTCTACACCTCAGTTTGGCCTTTTTCCGGCATTTACACCCAGCGGCCGATACACTCCGTAGCCGATCTCAAAGGCTTGAAGATGCGGGTATATGACGGCACCGGCCTGGCATTCGGGAAATTGACCGGGATTGCCGCCCGAAAAATGCCGTTCAGTGAAGTATACCCGGCGATGAAAGCCGGCCTGCTTGATTCCATGTATACTTCATCGGTTTCCGGAGTTGATGCCAAGTCCTGGGAGGTATTAAAATACTTTACCCGTATCAATATCCTCGGGCCTGTCAACATGGTTAATGTCAACCTTGAGGCCTGGAATAAACTGCCAACTGAAGTACAGGGACAGGTGCTGGAAGTTGCCACCCAGATGGAAGATGAGATGTGGAATCTGGCCGGTGATATGGACAGGACCAGTCTGGCAACATTGAAGAAAAACGGCATGAACATTCTGGAAGTAGACAAAAAATTCCGGGCTGAGCTCAATGCCGTTGGAAAAAAGTTACGCGGCGCCTGGTTCAAAAAAGCCGGAGCCGATGCAGAGGCTGTTTTACAGCAATATAATAAGATAACCGGCCGTTGAGCTTGATGGCTTCCAATGAACTGATTATTTAAAATAATTATCAGAGATGTCCGGGCTTGGCCCATAGTGGTTTTGGGAGCCGGCCATGGAGGCCGGCAAGAATGAGCGAGGGCCAAGCCTGGGCATCTCTTGAAAAACATTCATTGCCGCCACACCATTCAGGATATGGAAAAATGTCACGCATTCTGCATTTTATCGATACTTTAAATGACTGGCTGGCCAGGGGGTCAGCAATCATTTTAGGTTTAATGACCATCCTTATACTGGTGGAGATCGGACTTTGGAACACCTTGAAAGTAACCACCCTGATGGCCGATGAATATTCGGCTTATGGGCTGGCGGCAATCATATTCCTAGGAGCAGGATACACCTTGAAAGAAAAAGGGCATATTCGCATCACTCTGGTTTTAAATTTACTCCCCAACCGATTCGCATCCCTGATCACCGCCCTGGCAACCAGCGGTACGACATTTTTCATAGGTTACCTGGTATGGCAGCTTTATCGGATGACAGCCTCAACCCATCATTACGGCTCCACCTCGGGAACCCTGACTGCAACCCCACTCTGGATTCCACAAACAATAGTAGTAATCGGAGCAGTCTTTTTTGCTGTACAGATGATGGCCGAAAGCCTGAGGGCCTGGCAACAGTTGATATTTCCCAATCTTGACAAAATAGATCCTTAGAAAACGAAGGAATCGTCTTGGATGCCCATACCATAACCATGTGCCTGGTGGTTTTCGGAATTCTGGCCCTGACCTTAAGTTCCGGAATTCATATTGGCTTCAGTCTTTTCATTGTCGGCTATTGCAGCATGGCAATTTTTTCACCCCTGCCACCCGGCGGCAACCTCTCGTCTTCCATCTGGTCAACCGTCAACAAGTGGGAGCTGGTGGCCCTGCCGCTTTTCATCCTGATGGGTGAAATACTTTTTCATTCAGGCATATCCGAAAGCCTTTTCAAGGGCCTGGTTCCCTGGCTTTACCGCCTGCCCGGCGGTCTTCTGCTGATGAATATTGTCGCCTGCACCTTTTTTGCCGCCGTCTCCGGCTCCAGTGCCGCCACCACCGCCACCGTTGGCCGCATAACCCTGGCTGAGTTTGAAAAACTGGGTTACGATGAGCGGCTGACAATCGGCTCGCTGGCCGGGGCCGGGACCCTGGGGTTTCTCATTCCTCCCAGCCTGATCATGATTGTCTATGCCATTCTGGCCGAGGTTTCCATCGGTAAAATGTTTATTGCCGGCATCCTGCCGGGCTTTCTGCTCGCCGGGATCTATATCGCCTATATTATTTATCGCGGTATCCGGAACCCATCCATCGCCCCGGCGATGCAGGAATCCTACAGCTGGGCGGAACGTTTCAAGGCCATAAAAGATCTGCTGCCGGTCATCATCCTCATCCTCATGGTCCTGGGCAGTATCTATGCCGGCGTTGCCACCCCCACCGAAGCAGCGGCATTGGGCGTTCTGGGGGCGACACTTTTTGCCTTCATCAATCGACGGCTGAATCTTGGCGGGCTGCTCACCTGCCTGGTCGCTGCCGTCAAAACCACCTGCATGATCTGCCTGATTGTCATGGGGGCCAGCTATCTCTCCCGGGTCATGGGTTTTTTAGGAATCCCATCAGCAATAACCAAAGCCATTGTCAGCCTCAACCTCTCACCGTACCTTTTGATGCTCATGCTGGGGGTGGTGTATATTATCTTAGGTTGCATCCTGGACGGTTTTTCCATTGTCGTCATGACCCTGCCCATCGCTCTACCCATGGTCACCGCCGCCGGTTTCGACCCCTTATGGTTCGGCATTTACCTGATCCTGATGGTCGAATTAAGTCAGATCACCCCGCCGGTCGGTTTCAACCTCTTTGTCATCCAGGGACTCACCGGAAAATCCATCGGTGATATTGCCATCTATGCTCTGCCTTTTTTTATTCTTATGCTGGCAACCACCGCCATTATCACTATTTTCCCCCAGATCGCCCTCTATCTGCCCCAGCTGATGAGTGGCGGATGAATGGAATAACTATGAATAAAGCTGATAAATTTCGTTTTGCCATTGACCGGGGTGGGACATTTACTGATATTTATGCCGAAATACCGGGAAAACCGGAAGTCATGGTCTTGAAACTTCTTTCTGAAGACCCCCGGAATTATCCCGATGCTCCCCGTGAGGGCATCAGGCGAATAATCTCCCAGGCAACAGGGCAAAATTTATCGGTGGAGGAACTGCCAACGGAAAATATCGAATGGATCCGCATGGGCACCACGGTGGCCACCAACGCCCTGCTGGAACGACAGGGCGCCCGTTGTGCTCTGCTGGTAACCAGAGGGTTTCGTGATATACTCAAGATCGGCAACCAGGATCGACCACATCTTTTTGACCTGGAGATCAAAAAGCCGGAACTTCTTTATGAAAAAGTTATTGAAGTAAATGAACGTCTGCGCCTTTTACGAACAGACGAGGAAATCCAAGGAGTATCTGTAGTCCAGGGCATTACCGGAGAACGGCTGGCCGTCCTGGAAAAACCTGATCTCAAACTACTTGCCGAACAACTTCTCAAGCTAAAAGAAAAAGGCATCAACAGCCTGGCGGTGGTTTTCATGCACGCTTACGCCTGGCCTGAACATGAGCTGATTGTTGGCCGTTTAGCCCGGGAAATGGGCTTTGGCCAGGTCTCGCTTTCCTCCCAGATAATGCCCATGGTCAAGATGGTTCCCCGGGGCGATACCGCCATGGTGGATGCCTATCTGACCCCCCATATCCGTACCTACCTGGAAAGTTTCCGCCGCGGCTTCAAAGAAAATCTGGAACATTGCAACCTCCAGTTCATGCGCTCGGACGGCGGCCTCACTCCGGCTGATGATTTCACCGGCAGCCGGGCCATCCTCTCCGGACCGGCCGGTGGGGTGGTTGGTTATGCCATGACCACCGGGACCTACAGCCAGGATCAACCGGTCATTGGTTTTGATATGGGTGGAACTTCTACCGATGTCTCCCGTTATGGCGGCGAGTATGAGCTGGTCCATGAATCGGAAACGGCGGGCGTCCGCATCCAGGCCCCACAGCTGCACATAAAAACCGTGGCTGCCGGCGGCGGTTCACGTCTTTTTTACCTCAACGGCATGTTCAAAGTCGGTCCTGAATCAGCCGGGGCCCAACCGGGACCGGTATGCTACCGCAAAAACGGCTACCTGGCCATAACCGATGCCAACCTGGTACTGGGACGGCTGCAACCTGACAACTTCCCCCATATTTTTGGTCCTGATGAAGATCAACCCCTGGATTTGGAAGCCAGCCGGCATGCTTTTGCCGATTTAGCCAACGAAATAAATACTGATCTTGTCCGCCAGGGCCGGCAGCCCATGACCATAGAAGAGGTTGCCTACGGGTTTATCCAGGTGGCCAACGAAGTCATGGTGCGTCCAATTCGTGAAATATCAGTCTTACGTGGCTATGACATCAAAGAACATATACTGGCCACCTTCGGCGGCGCCGGCCCCCAGCACGCGGTGGCCATCGCCCGGGCCCTGGGCATCAAAAAGATTTTTATCCACCGCCACGCCGGCATTCTCTCGGCCTACGGCATGGGCCT
>DQWO01000122.1 GCA_011042595.1 Pseudomonadota bacterium | reverse complement strand
GGATTTTACCACCCTGGATGATGCTATCGCTGTTTCCAGAATTTCAGCCCCACGAAAAGGGGGCATGCGGACTTTTTTACGGTCAGGTGATTTCTTCAGTCGCCGGCAGTTCCTGGGTCTTTTCCCGGGTAGCAGTGCCCTTTTGCGCCGCTGGCAGCAGAAAAACTGGCTCAGGTCCCGGCAGGTTCCCTGGCTTAGAAATATTCCTGATCAGGGAAACGGCCAGGAGCCGCCACTGGCTGTAACCTTGACGGCAGCCCAGGAAAAGATTTATCGGCAGGTGGCGGCGAAATTGGTGCAGTCTGAATTTTCTCCTTTTTTAATCCATGGGGTTACCGGCAGCGGCAAAACGGAAATTTATCTGAAATTGATTAAAAAAGCCCGCCAACTTGGTCGTGGATCATTGTATCTTGTTCCTGAAATTGCCCTGACCATCCAGCTGCTGGATCGATTTATACGTGAATTCGGCGACCAGGTGGCGGTGTTGCACAGTTCATTGGGGGCCGGCGAGCGCTATGATCAATGGCGGCGGATTTGCCGGGGTGAAGCAACGGTGGTTTTAGGAGCCCGATCGGCAGTTTTTGCTCCCCTGCCCCGCCTGGGATTGATCATTGTTGACGAGGAACATGAACCTTCCTATAAACAGGAATCATCTTTTCCCTATCATGGTCGCGATTTGGCCTTGATGCGGGGACAGATGGCCGGTTGTCCGGTGGTCCTGGGTTCGGCAACCCCGTCGGTTATTACCTATTACCGCAGTACCACCAAACATTACCAGTTGCTTGAATTGTCGGAAAGGCCGGGAAACAAGCTGTTGCCCAAGGTGGAAGTGGTTGATTTATCAGCCGGCAAACAAAAAATGTTCGATTGGGATGGTTTCAGCCCTCGATTGTTGCAGCGTATGACCGAGGTTGTGGAGACCGGCCGCCAGGTGATGCTTTTTTTAAATAAGCGGGGCTTTTCCCGGACGCTTTATTGCCTGGATTGCGGTTATATGCCCAGCTGCAGTTCCTGCTCGGTCAGGTTGACGTACCATAAAGAAATGAAGCGGCTGATTTGTCACTACTGTGGAAGGATGTTGCCGGTGCCATCGGTTTGTCCACAGTGTCATAAAACCAATTTTTTTCCCTTGGGAGTTGGAATTCAGAAACTGGATGAGGGTTTACAGGAATATTTTCCCGGGATTAAAGTAGCCCGGCTGGATCGTGACAGCACCCGCAAAAAAGGGCAGATGGCGTCATTGATTAATGCCTTTAACCGGGGAGATTATCAGGTGTTATTGGGTACCCAGATGCTGGCCAAGGGTTTGAATTTTCCCGATGTTGATCTGGTGGGAGTGATTTTTGCTGACCTCTCCCTGAACTTTCCCGAGTTTACGGCGGCGGAAAGAACCTTCCAGCTGCTTACCCAGGTGGCTGGTCGGGCGGGTCGGGGAACGGGCCGGGGAGAGGTTATTCTTCAGACTCTGCAACCACGCCATTACAGTATTTTGCATGCCACCTGCCATGATTATCAGGGCTTTTTCCGCCAGGAACTGGCTATCCGGAGAGAACTTATTTTTCCTCCTTTCAGTCATTTGGTTTTGCTCCGGGGGCAGGCGGAGGATCAAGAGCTTGTACAGGAGGTGTTAGTCAGCATAAAAGGTGTTTTGCAAAGCTTAATCAAAACCCATGGCTGGTCCAAAAATATTATGGTCATGGGTCCAGTTCCCAGCGCGGTTGTCAGGATAAAAAAAATGTATCGCTGGCAGTTGTTGCTGAAGAGCAACCATCGGCCTTGTCTGCATCAGCTGGTTACCGAGTGGCGTGGCTCTTCCCTTCCTTTCCGCAAGGTGGCGATAACCATGGACATTGATCCCATTTCTTTCGTTTAAGTATCAAGATAGCCTTTAGTTTGATAAAGATGGCACAATCATTGCTAAAAAGCATGTGGGAATACAGCAGCGGCTGCCAGGTTAAGTGTGGTGCGGCTATTGGTGGGAACGAATGTGATACGGCCTTGGACAGCACCGAAATGGTGATTATTTATCACCTACCGGTAAAAAAAGCGGAAAGACAGAGCCGCAAGTGTTAAAAAAAACAGCGCGGACGACCGTATCGCAGAATGAGTATAAGGGGTAAAAAATGAGGTATGCAGAAACAGGATTTAATTTAGAGATTGATCTGACCCGGGGCAACATTGAGAAGGTCGCCACAAATCCAAAGGAGACCGAACTCTATCTGGGAGGGCTGGGAACTAACGCCAAGATACTGTGGGACAGGGTTCCCCCTGAGGTTGAACCGTTTTCTCCTGAAAATCTCCTGATCTTCGGGGCAGGTCTTTTATGTGGTACACCGGCTACGGGTTGTAATCGGACCATTGTTACGACTATTTCTCCTCAGACTAAATTGTTGGCATTTTCAATGATGGGTGGATTCTGGGCGCCGGAATTGAAGTATGCCGGTTATGATAAAGTCATCCTGCGCGGACAGTCTCCCGACCTTGTCTATTTGTGGATCAACAATGACAAAGTCGAGATCCGAGATGCCTCTCATCTCAAGGGCAAGGGGGCGGTTGAAACGGCAGAGCTGATTAAAAAGGAGCTCAATGAGCCTAAAGCCCAGGTTGCGGCTATCGGTATGGCCGGTGAAAACCGGGTCTACTATGCCTCCATTGAACAGGGTCGCTCCAGTGCCAGCCGCGGCGGCATCGGTGCGGTTATGGGAGATAAAGGGGTTAAGGCGATAGTTGTTCGGGGAACCAAGGATATCAATATCGCCCAGCCTTTGGAATATATGGAGCTTTGCAATGAAGTGCTGGAATATATAAAGGTGCGCGCTGATAATCCTATCCCCGGGGTTATGCCGATTCTGGCTGGACTCGGCTCACCGCAGGAAATGAAAGTCCATGATGAGAAGTGGCATACTGAAAATTTCATGTGGGGCAATTCCCGCACCCGGAGAAGAGACTTCTGGAACGACGAAGTTGCCGAGGAGTGGAAAGAAACGCTGGAAAATGCCCGGACGCGGCTGATCAGTTGCTTTAACTGCCCGATGAAGTGTGGTGCCACCATTACCATGCCGGACATGCCAACCTATATGATGAAATGCTTCAGCAAGCTTACCTATACCATGGGAGCTTTTGCAGACCTGGATTTTGGTCTGAAAATCGCCCAACGGGCGACGGAATACGGGGTGGATGGATTTTCAACTCCGCAGGTTATGGCTTTCGCCCTTGAACTTTACGAAGAAGGTATTTTGACTGACGCTGATTTTCCTGGAATGCCGGCTGACAACGAGGGAAGATTTTACTGGTTGCTTGATCGGATCGTCCGCCGGGAAGGTATTGGTGATGTGCTGGCCGATGGAACTTACTGGGCAGCCCAAAAGATCGGCAAGGGCGCTGATGCCTATGCCCACAATAATATTAAGAAACATGAGCAGTTGCCGCTTAAACTGTCGATGCTCAATCCCATCTATTTCCTGATGTATTCCACCGGTGAGAAGATAAATATTACCCAGATTGAAGGCCAGTTTCCCCAGGCGCCGTTCCCCAAGCGGGAGCAGCGGGAAGCGTTTGTCAAAGATTGGATTCAGGTTCCGGATGAGAAGTTCAAACAATATTTTCTTGATTGGGAAATGCGCGGTGAAAACTCGATGCCCTATTACCCGACGGTTGAGATGTGTTGTGATATCGTCGACTGGCAGGAAATGATGCACTATATCGATGACGCCCTCGGCCAGTGTGCCGGACTGTCATCATTTCCCTTGAAGCCGCCCTACCACATCCACAACTACCCGAAATTCATTTCGGCCGGGGCCGGTATTGAAATGGATGAAGAAAAACTGGTCAAAGCCGCCAAAAGATACCGGACTTTAGTCAGGGCCATCAATATCAGCAGAGGGATGCGGAGAAGTGATGAAAAGCCGCCGGAAGATCATTGGAAGAAAAGATTTCCCGAACTTGAAGCCGAGCTTTTGGACGAATACTACAAACTCAAGGGCTGGAATAATGATGGTATTCCCACGCAGGAATCTTTGCATGAGCTGGGTTTGGATTACGTCAGTGAGGACTTTGTCGCCAGGGGTATCTTAAACGATAGTGAAGATGCCCCGGCCCAGGATGCTTCAGCGGATTAAAGACTTGAAATAGAGCGCAGGAGAGGTGATTGCCGTGACCGGTGAGAAGAAAACAAAAATAGTGAAAACCATAAGAATTGATGTTGATAAATGTAATGGTTGTCGTGCCTGTGAGGTGATTTGCTCCGCCTTTCACGCCGAGCCTAAATACAGCAGCAATAATCCGGCGAGGTCACGAATTCGGGTGATTCGCGATCCACTGAGAGACATCTATATCCCTGTATACGCAGGGGAATATACGGTCGCGGAGTGTGCCGGCCGGGACAAATACATAATTGACGGCAAAGAATACGACGAGTGTGCGTTTTGTCGGGCTTCCTGTCCCTCCAGGGATGAGTTCAAAGAACCCGATTCCGGCCTTCCACTCAAATGCGATATGTGTGAAGGTGAAGAAGGGGGGCCTTTATGTGTTCAATGGTGTCTGGCTGAAGCCCTGATTTACGAAGAGCGGGAAGAGGAAGTTGAAGCAGAGGAGACGCCGGAGGATTTGGAAATTGGCCTGGAATCATTGGCCAGCAAGTATGGATTGCAGGAGCTGAGAGAGACTTTGGCCCGTATGTCACAGAAGGGTTGATGGTTGGAGAGTTAGACCAAATCAGAAAGTTGAGAAAAGGATTGGTAAAGACAGTGGAAACTGTAGCCCCCTTCATAGAAATAGTTGATGAGATAAAAGAGGCTGGCGGAGAAACCTTTAAGCTCTGCTATCAGTGCGGGAAATGTGATGCCGTCTGCCCCTGGAACAAGGTCACAATCTTCAGTATGCGTAAGGTAATCCGCGAGGCCGCCTTTGGTTTGACTGATATTGAAGGTGAAAGCATCTGGCGTTGTACTACCTGTGGGAAATGTGTTCAGCAATGCCCCAGGCAGGTGAACCAGATAGAACTCGGGGTTTCCCTGCGCCGGATTGCCACTACCTACCAGGTTTTTCCCACTTCGGTCAAACCTGTCCGGACCATCAGCGGCAGTCTCGTCGGCGATGGCAATCCCTTGAATGAAGATCGACAGAAACGGGCTGACTGGGCAAAAGATCATTCCGTGAAAACATTTACCGAGGGGATGGAGATTTTATATTTTGTCGGCTGCTATTTAAGCTATGACGCCAGATTGAAAAAAGTCGCGGTCGCCACCGCTAATGTCCTTAATAAAGCCGGGGTTGATTTTGGCATCCTGGGTGCCAAGGAAAGTTGTTGTGGGGAAAGTATTCGCAAAACTGGCGATGAGGATGTGTTCAGACGTCTGGCAACGGAAAACATCAAAACTTTTATCGATAACGGGGTGAAGAGAATAGTCGTATCTTCGCCGCATTGCTATCATACGCTTAAAAATGAGTATCCCGAATTCATGGTGCACTTCGAAGTGGTTCATATCAATCAATATTTATCCGAACTTATTGCTGCAGGCAGG
>DQWO01000277.1 GCA_011042595.1 Pseudomonadota bacterium | reverse complement strand
TCGGGCTTGGCTCATAGCGGTATTGGCCGCCGAACGAATCACACGATGTGATTCGCGGCGGACGCCTCGGAAGCCGGCCATGGACGGCCGGCGAGAATGAGCGAGAGCCATGCCGGAACATCCCCCGGTAATTTTCCCAGCTGTTTTTAGAACACCTCAGAAAGTTGACCCTTAGCCTCAAATCCAAATAGTTTCGGTTGGCGAAAGCTCCTCGGCCCGCATGGCAATCTGCTCAATGACTTCCGGAAATACCTCTTTCCCCCCCAGGCTGATAATGACATCATGAATTGCGGGCCGCTCATCTTCTTCGTACAGTGCGGCCCGCACCTCTTGGGAAACGGTACCGCCAACCCCTTGAGAAACCGCCCGATTTAAAACAATAAGGTGCTTTTTCCCGGATACCAGCCGGGCCAAGTCTCGCCGGGGGAAAGGTCTGAAGAGGCGCAGTTTGAGCAAACCAACATGATGGCCGGCCTGGCGCAAACAATCAACCGCCACCCGCACCGTACCGGTCAGGGCTCCGGAACAACAGAAAACAATTTCCGCGTCATCACAGCGGTAAGCCTCCACCTGTTCATAAGTCCGGCCGAAGCGCTCAGCGAACTGCCGACAGCCATCAGCCAGGATATCCCCGGCATCTTCCATGGTTTTGGCGATGTTTTTTTTCAGCTGATAAAAGCCATCGGGAATGGCGCCAGCAGAAAAAGACTGGGGATTATCAACATCAAGAAAATACTGCGGCTGATAGGGAGGCAGAAACGCATCCACCTCCTCAGCTGCCGGAACCATCAGCTGTTCCATTGTATGAGAAAGGATAAAACCATCAATCATCACCATCACCGGCAGCAAAATCCGTTCACTTAACCAGTAAGCCTGGATAATGGTATCCAGGGCTTCCTGGGCAGTTTCACAATAAATCTGCAACCAGCCCACATCACGCTGTGACAGGCTGTCACTCTGGTCACACCAGATATTCCAGGGAGCACCAAGAGCCCGATTGGCATTGACCATCACCAATGGCATCCTCGCCCCGGAAAACCAGTGGAGCACTTCATGCATCATCGCCAACCCTTGTGAACTGGTGGCGGTGAACGACCGGCTGCCGGCGGAAACAGAGCCTAAGCAGGCGGCTATAGCTGACATTTCAGATTCCACCTTGATAAACTGGCAGGGAATTTCCCCCCGGTCAACCATTTCCGACAGGGTTTCGATAATATGGGTTTGCGGCGTGATGGGGTAGGCGGAAATCACCTGTGGGCGGCACAGCCTGACCCCATGGGCAATGGCATCGCTGCCCATCATCATTTCCCGGGATGATTTTTCTTGAGGCTTTAATTCGCACTGCATCTATATATCCTCCTTCATCTCGATCACCGCCCGGGGACAGGAGGCGGCACATAAACCACATCCTTTGCAATGATCCTCATCAATGATGACTTCAGTCCCGGAATCTCCCTCAATCAGAGAGATGGCCAGATCAGGACAGAAAAACCAGCAAACCCCGCAGCCGGTACAGATGCCGCAATTAAAACATCGCCCGGCCTCGGCAAAAACCTCTTCATAACTTAAGGGATGAACCACTTCTACAAATGAATGCCGGCGGATTGTCGGGCTTGATTCCACCGGATAAAGGGCTTTTTGCGATTGACAATAATCCAGGTGGAGGTCGGCAGGGCTGACAATCCTGGCTTCTGTTTCACCAGCAGGGATTTCACCTTCCCAGGCATCATCCAATACCAGCCCGCAGCGGGATAAAATAGTTTTTGCCGCCGCTTTGCCGGAGGCCATTGCCTCAACCACTGTCGCCGGACCACTGACCAGATCTCCTCCCAACAGCAGCCGCTCATGACTTAACATCGATTCATCTCCCGCCTGCTGGCCAATAGCCACCACCAGGCCATCGACTTTGAGCTGATCAACAATTTCTCCGGCTTTAATCCCGGTACCATCAGCGGAAATCACCTGGCTCAAAGTCAGCCGCAACTGACCATCTTCAGCCGCTACTCCGGTCACCAGTTGCTGCTGACGCAACAAAATCCCTTCCTCCAAAGCCTGTTTTTTTTCATCGCCATAAGCGGGCATTTCCGCGAAAGTCCGGCGGTAAATGATCTGCACCTCTTTTCCCAGCCGCAGCAAAGAACGGGCCGCGTCCACCGCCACATTACCGCCACCAATGACTGCAAAGGATGCTCCCGCCGGAATCCCGCCGGTGGCAATATCATGCAACAGCTCCAATCCGGAATACACCCCCGGCTGGGGAGAAAAATCCACCGGCAGCAACGACTGCCCCAACCCCGAAGCCCGGAAAACATAATCGTATTCCTCCAACAGGCCTGGCAGTTGTTCCGCTTGTATCTCCCGATTACAGCAGAGCTCAATATTTAATGAATTAACCAGATTATCAATTTCCCGCTTCAATATCTCCCGGGGCAGGCGATAAGCGGGAATCCCATAGCGCAGCAAGCCGCCGGGGGCGGCCTCCTTTTCATAGATCGTCACCCTGATTCCCTGACGGGCCAGAAAGGCGGCGCAGGCCAGCCCAGCCGGCCCGCTGCCGATCACCGCCACCCTTTCCGGACGCAATGCCGGAGGTGCTGGAAAAGGAATATCGAGGCCATAATCACCTAAAAAACGTTCAACAGAACCGGTCTGCACTGCTTGATCGAAATCCTGGCGATTACAATTTTGCTGACAAAAATGCGGGCAGACCCGGCCGCAGACCGCCGGCAGGGGATTAAACAACCGCAGTTGGGCCAGCGCCGCAGCCACATCCCGCCGGGACAACTCCCGCATATAGCCGGCAATATCAATATGAAGCGGACAGGCTGCCTGGCAGGGAGCGATTCTTTCCTCCAGTTGGGGACGAAAAAACTTCCAGCTGCCGGTAAGATTTATTTCTGTCGTGGTGGTGGAAACAGGAAATTTCCACAGGCCAGCCGGCGACTTTCCTCCCTTTATATCAAGGATTTGCATGGGCATAACCTCCATCACCCGCGGCAAGCCGGTATGCTTCTTCCATCGCCTGCCGGTTTTCATCATGTTTAACCGGCACAAAGCGAGGGAGTACCTCGATTAAACTATCCAGGGATACCAGGCCGCTCAGCCTGGCAAAAGCCCCCAGAATCGGGGCATTAACCAGGGGCATGGTCGGACTTCCCAGATGGTATCGCAGGGCCAGCTCATTGGCATTCACGGTAGCTACCCGACATTTTTTGACCAGCTTCAAGTAAAATGAAGCGGGATGCTCGCTGTTTATCAGAATCAGCCCCCCATTTTTAATACCGGCATCCACCGCCACCGTTTCTGCCAGCCGGGCCGCCATCACAATTACATAATCAGGGTTCACCACCTGACTGCGCAGATTGATGAAATGATCAGCCACGCGAACAAAGGCAGCCACCGGTGCACCCCGCCGCTCAGCCCCGAAAGTTGGAAACGACTGGGCAAACTTTCCTTCCAGGAAAAAAGCGTAAGAAAGAATCCGGGAAGCGATGACCGCCCCTTGTCCACCGCGCCCGTGAAGACGTATTTCAAGCATATTCCCCCTCATTTTATGAATGACTCAACTTTCGGACTTGTATTGCCAAGGAGATTACAGGATGTTCGGGCCTGGCTCATATTTGCAAAAACTCCATCATTGAAAAAACTAATCCAGGAAAGACAAAATATCAAGGAAAAAGTCCAAAATCATTAAGAAAAAACCCTTGAAAAAAACGCCATTTTATGAGATAGCCAGCTTTGGACAAAAGGCAGGAGAAATATTTTTCTTCATCGACATTTAATGCGGGGATAGACCCCACAACCCAAATACGGCCTTTACGGCCCGCAAATAAGTACTCTTATCAGAACATTTTCTTGTTAAAAAACAAGAAAATAACCTGTAAGGTACTAATTTTTTCAAGGAGATTCATAATGAAAAAAGGCTTTCTGGTTCTTATGTTGTTTGCCCTGTTGGCCGCTTCCGGCTGCAACTGGCACATACCCTTCTTTGGTGATAAAAAAGTGGAGCAGGACGAACCGGTGGTTCAGGAAACCACCCAGAATGCCGTGGAGCAACCGCAATACAGTGGTGCGGCCCCGACAAACCAGCAGTCATGGCAGGGGCAAACCGGGCAGCAGCCCTATGGCAACACCCAGGGCAGTCAGCAGTACGGGGCCCAGCAGGCACCCTATAATGCCTATAATTACGGTGTTCCGACGACCGCACCAGCTACACCGGGATACCAGAACCCCTATGGTGGAACGGCCGCGCCGGTTCAGCCATACCAGCAGCCGGCATACGGGGCGTATGGATCTCAGCCGGCAATGCCCGGCAGCTATGGCCAGACACCAGCAGCCGGCTATGGCGCATACGGCGCTGGATCCGCTTATACTCCGCCCTCCATGCCCGGTCAGTATCAGGCACCAGCCACCGGCGGAGCATATGGCGCCAGCCCATATCAAGTTCCAACCACCACCCAGGGGATGTATGGTAGCCAGCAGAACGCGGCCCTTTCCCCGACCCCGGGATTCATCAGCACAACCAGGATGGGAGATTCCTTTGCTTTTCAGGGCATCAAACGCAAAATTGTTTTCATTATTCATTACCCCCAGCGGGGTTTGACCACCAGTCCTCTCGATCAGTTCAGCCAGAAAATCTATGGCCAACTGGCGGCAGCCCCGGGAATTCTCTTACTGCCGAAAGAAGCGGTCAGCACCTACGTCAGCAACCACCAGCTGTTCATTGACTCCCTGGAAACCAGGACCAAGCTGGCAAAACTGGGGCGGGAAATGGGTGCCCATGCGGTTATTCTGGAAAAAGTCAACTTCCTCTCTCCACCACAGCCGGGAGGAGAAGGCAACTACCAACTGAACCTGGAAGCAATTGATGTTTCCTCAGGCTATCCTTTAAAAACTTACGCCATCCAGGGCAACAGCTATCAGGCAACCCCGGCGGTAGATCAGGTCATCGCGGATCTGGCCGGAAACTTGAAAATGATCGACTGGTATTCGCGGCTGATCAAGGTGGATAAAGGACGTATCTTTGTCAATGCCGGGCGTCTCAGTGGCTTGCAGATAGGTCAGAAACTGCGAGTTTATGCCAAGGGCTCGGACGTTATTGACCCGGCAACCAAGATGTCACTGGGTAAAGCCCAGGGAGTGCTGAAGGGCATTGTTAAAGTTGCCGACTTTTTTGGCATGGACGGAGCAATTTGCGAAATCGTTTCCGGTAAAGGATTTGCCATTGCCGACATGGTTAAAGCGGTGGAATAGCTTTCTCCTAAACTGAGCATTTAGCTAGGTAGCGTTCAGCTGTCAGTAAAAACAGCGAACTTTTTTGCCATTTTGTTTATCCGGTTGTCTTTTCTCACGGAGCCACGGAGAGGGGTAAGAGAAGTTTGGTTTTCTCTGTGTCTTTGTGACTCTGTGAGAGTCATCTAGTTTTCATTGTTAACCGAATAGTTACGCTGCAAATAACAAGACATCTTGCATTCATTAAGCCAAGGCGGGCTTGATGCCCACAACCCAAAATGATTTTTTACCACAGAGATCACAGAGAAATAACCTGTTAATTTTCCTTCGTGTTCTCTGTGTTCTCTGTGTTCTC
>DQWO01000042.1 GCA_011042595.1 Pseudomonadota bacterium | reverse complement strand
GTTTTCATGAGGTTGAAACAGGCAGTTTCTGGGAAAATGGGTATTTTTTTCGCCAAATTATGTAAAAAAGTACTGCTTTTTTCAAGATGAATGAATCACTGGAATGCAGGTGGTTTTTAAAAGCAGTTTTTATCCGGGAACCAGAACTTTCAGGTAAGCTGTTGGCTCTAGATTCTTGAGCTCTTGAAATGTTATAACTCAACTTTCTGAGTTATGAAAAAACAGCTGAAAAAATCATATTATCAGGATATTTCGGCATGGCTTTCGCTCATTCTCGCTGCACATCGTGTGCAGCTCCTAGGTGTACGCCGCAAATCACCCTCGTGGTGATTTGTTCGGCGTCCAATGCCGCTACAAGCCAAGCCCAAACATCCTTATAGCGTATTCTGGTAATACAAGTCAGAAAGTTGAGCTATAATCAATCCTGAAAGCCCGATTTCAGTAACTTTGCCAGGTACTAATGAGATGACAGAATCAATTCAGCAGAAATGCAATTTGAAAGATTTGACCAGGACAGAACTGGTTGCCATGCTTGCCGGGATGGGGAAAGAGCGGTTTCGTGCCGACCAGATTATTACTTGGTTATATCGCCATCGGGTAAAGAATATCGGGGAGATGACAAACCTTTCCCGTTTTTTCAGGCAGCAGCTCAACGAAGTGGCAGCAATAGAATTGTTGGAGTGCCGTGCCATTGAAATTGCGGCAGACGGGACAGAAAAGTTTCTTTTTCAGCTTTTTGACGGTTCCTGTATCGAGTCAGTACTGATTCCTGAGCAAAAACGACTAACACTCTGTATTTCAACTCAAGTAGGTTGCCGTCAGGGTTGCCGCTTTTGCGTGACCGGTCAGCAGGGCTTTAACCGTAATCTTAAGGTTGGAGAAATTGTCGATCAGGTAATTCAGGTACAAAAACATGCTGACCGCCTGCAGCGACGGATCAGCAATATCGTTTTTATGGGAATGGGTGAACCGCTGGATAATTTTGCTGCTCTGGTAAAAGCCATTGAAATATTAAAATATGATGATGGGTTAGATTTTTCATCCCGGAGAATAACCGTTTCAACCTGCGGTTTGGTGCCCCAAATAGGCGAACTTGGTGCTATGGTTGATATAAGTCTGGCAATATCGCTGAATGCCACTGACGATGAAACCCGTAGCCGTCTGATGCCGATCAATCGTCGTTATAATCTGAAGACATTATTGACAGCCTGTCAACAGCTTCCCCTTAAGCGCAGCAGCAGGATTACCTTTGAATATATTTTGCTCAAAGATATCAATGACAGCTTAGATGATGCTTCCCGACTGGTGCGGTTGTTGAAACCACTGAAAAGTAAAATAAACCTGATTCCTTTTAATGAACATCCTGATTTGCCTTTTTACCGGCCCTCAAAAGAGCGGATTTCAGCTTTTCAGGCTGTTTTGCTGGATAGTGGTCTTACCAGTATCATCCGTAAAAGCAAAGGCGCTGATATTTCAGCTGCCTGCGGGCAGCTGCGGGGCAAGGTTGGTAGAAGCAACTGAAAGAAATTTATGGGGATGTTCCGGCATGGCTCTCGCTCATTCTCGCCGGCCGTCCATGGCCGGCTTCCGAGGCGTCCGCTGCGAATCACCATCACGGTGATTCGTTCGGCGGCCAATACCACTATGAGCCATGCCCGAACATCCTGTAATGTCCCCGGCTATGTGGGTTGGGTTATAAGCGGTTCGAAAAAAATATGCATCAGGCCGGTAAGTTCTTCCCTGCTGGAAGAGGAAAAAATCTGTTGTCGGAAGGCCGCGGCTCCCGGCAGACCGCGGCTATACCAGGCCAGATGCTTGCGAAATAATAAAAATCCGGTGTGTTTGCCCTTGTGATGTTCCAGGAGCTCCCAATGGAGTAAGATGGCAGCAAGCTTTTCTGACCAGTTGATGGGTGGAGTTTTCCCGTGCCGGATGAATTCTTTGATATTCTGGAATAACCAGGGCTTGCCGAGGGCCCCCCGTCCAAGCATCAGGCCGGCGATTCCAACTCGCGACAAAGCTTGGCGGGCCTCGATTGGAGTAGTAATATCACCGGAACCGATTACTGGTATGGCTGTCTGTCTGGCAGTTTCTTCCAAATAATCCCAGTCAGCAGCACCACCGAACATCATCGTTGCTGTCCGCGGGTGGCAAAATACCGCTTTGGCACCATGGTCAGCGGCAAGTTGAAAAACGGTTCCGGCATTCAGGCTTGTATGATCCCATCCGGCTCTGATTTTAATGGTGTAGGGGATTTCCGGGGATTGTGACAAGGCCTGCAGAATCTTTTTTATCTGCTTGAGATCTTTCAGCAGGGCAGCTCCAGCTCCGGTCTTTATGACTTTTTTTACCGGACAACCCATGTTGATATCAATGCAGGCGGCGCCGGCATCAAGCGCCTTCAGGGCGGCAGCCCGTAAAATTTCCGGTTCCCGGCCAAAAAGCTGGACAATCAACGGCTGTTCCAATGGTTGAAATGAGAGCATGGCTTTGGTCTTACGGTCATCCTGGATGAGTCCTCTGGCGCTGATCATTTCGGTGACTACCAGGTCAGCGCCAAACTTTTTTGCCAACTGGCGAAAGGGGCTGTCCGTGATTCCGGCCATGGGGGCCAGGATGAGTGGTTGATTAATGAACATAGCCATTAAGTAGCGGGAATTTTCCGGAAGTTCAAGTTTTTCTTGACAGTTTTTTATGAACCACGATATGCATTGTCGGGTTCTATTCAATGTTAATTTGTATTATCTTAACTTTCTGAGTTGGACTTTCAGGATACATTGTCAAGTTGTTCGGGCTTGGCTCATAGCGGTATTGACCGCCGAACGAATCACCAGGACGGTGATTCGCGGCGGGCACCTCACAGCTGCACACGATGTGCAGTGAGAATGAGCGATAGCCATGCCGGAACAGCCTTCAAATAATTTTTTTCGGCTGTTTTTTCATAACTCAGAAAGTTGAGTATTATTTTTTATTGCTATAAGTTTGTTGGTGGTCTTTATGCAGGAAACTCTGGATCATAAAAAATTGCCCCGTCATGTGGCTATTATTATGGATGGTAATGGCCGCTGGGCAAAAAAACAAAAGTTGCAGCGGATCAGGGGTCATGAGGCCGGGATCAAAGCGGTGGAACGGACTGTCGAGTATTGTGCCAAAACGGGAATCCAAGTATTGACTTTGTATGCCTTTTCTTCCGAAAACTGGCAGCGTCCAGCCCTGGAAGTTATGGCTTTAATGAAACTATTGCGGCTTTTTTTGCGACGGGAGACCTCCCGGTTGATAAAAAATAATATTCGTTTGCGGGCCATCGGCCATCTCCAGCGGCTTGACCCTCCGGTGCTCGCCGAGCTTGAACAGCGGATGGATGAAACCTCCTCCTGTACCGGCATGGTTCTTAACCTGGCGCTCAGCTATGGTTCCCGGGATGAAATGGTCGATGCTATGAAGCGTTTTTACCAGGAAGTGGAAAAGGGTAACACTAGTGCTCAGGAGCTGACCCCCGAGATCCTTAACCATTATTTGGATACCGCTGGTTTGCCGGACCCGGATATTATCCTGCGTACCGGGGGTGAATATCGCCTGAGTAACTTTTTGCTTTGGCAGGCCGCCTACGCGGAACTTTATTTTACTGAAACCCTGTGGCCGGATTTTTCGGAGACTGAAATGAAGAATATCCTTTTGGATTACCAGCATCGTGAACGCCGGTTTGGCATGATAAGTGAGCAGCTTTCATGAGAAAACCGATTCCCTGGAAAAAATATCTGTATAATTCCCGGGTGTACAGCAGCCTGGTATTTATCCCGCTTTTTATTGCTATGCTGGCTATGGCGCCTAAATGGCTGTTTTTTATTCTTTTAATCAGTGCTCTTGGGATGGCGCTGAATGAATTATGGCTGATGCTTTGTCCTGCTGAGAGTAAGTGTTTGAAATGGTTAGCCTTTGCATTATCATTCGGCCTGGCTGCGGCCGCATATGAGGGTGGAATAGCGATTTTTGCCGGGTTTTTTGTCCTGATTACCATTGTTCTGGTTTTAGCCATTTTGCCGCTGGGTTTTGATGAAAAAGGTTTGTATGTATTGGGGAGATTGCTGATAATCATTATTTATCTTCCCTTACTGCTAAGCCATCTGTTGTTGCTTTGGGATTTGCCGGACGGCCGTAGCCTGGTGGCGATGATTTTTCTGGTAACCTGGGGAGGAGATGCTTTTTCCTATTACAGTGGTACCGCCTGGGGAAGACATAAACTGGCACCGAACATCAGTCCCAATAAAACCATTGAAGGTAGTGTGGGAGGGGTGATTGGCGCTGGGTTATTCAGCCTGCTGCTTGTCGGAACCGGCCAGGTTTCTTCACCTTGGTTTTTTATCCTGATTTTGGGAATGATAGCCAATATCGCTGGACAACTGGGTGATTTATTTGAGTCTTACCTTAAACGGTTTGCCGGTCTGAAAGATTCTGGCGTGATTATCCCGGGCCATGGAGGTGTGTTGGACCGGCTTGATAGTGTCCTGTTCGCCGTGCCGGTGATTTATTATGGAATGTTGGTGTTGGGATCATGAAGAATCTGTCAATTCTGGGATCAACCGGTTCAATTGGTGAAAATACCCTTGATCTGGTGAGGCGATTTCCGCAGCGTTTTCGGGTTTGCGGTTTGGCTGCCGGAGAAAATCTACTGAATCTGGTTCAGCAGATTCTGGAATTCCGACCGGATGTCATTTCGATGAAAACCCCTGAATTAGCTGATCGGTTAGAACAGGAGCTCAAACGGCCCGGATATCATCCTGAAATAGTCTGGGGAACAGCAGGTTTGGTTAAAGTTGCTACTTTGCCAGCTGCTGATCTGGTGGTATCTGCGGTGGTGGGAGCTATTGGTTTGCTGCCAACCTACGAAGCCTTGCGGGCCGGGAAAAAGGTAGCTCTGGCCAATAAAGAGTCCATGGTTATGGCAGGCCGGCTGCTGAATGAAACTGCCCGGCAATATCAGAGCGAAATCCTGCCGCTGGACAGCGAACACTCGGCAATCTGGCAGTCCCTGCAGGGTGAGCGGCGTGTGGCTTTACGGCGTTTGACCCTGACGGCTTCCGGTGGTCCTTTTTTCCGTTTAGGCAAAGATGATTTGGCTGATATTACGCCGGAACAGGCGGTTAAACATCCACGTTGGGAAATGGGGCCGAAGGTCAGCATCGATTCAGCGACCATGATGAATAAAGCCCTGGAGATTATTGAAGCGCGCTGGCTCTTTGAGGAAGAAGCGGAAAAGATTGGTGCTCTGATCCATCCCCAGAGTATTGTCCATTCACTGGTAGAATTCTGTGATGGTTCCATAATTGCCCATCTGGCTCTTCCGGATATGCGCCTTCCCATTGCCTATGCCCTGAATGCTCAGGAACGATTAACCCTTGATTTTCCGGTGCTGGACCTGGGCAAAGAAGGACATCTTGATTTTTTCCCGGTGGATGATGATCGTTTCCCGGCGCTTAAGCTGGCTCATCGGGCGCTGGCTTTAGGTGACAGCGGCACCGTGGCCCTGAATGCTGCCAATGAAGTGGCGGTTTCCAGCTTTGTTGCCGGCGAAATCGGTTTTCTCGAGATAACC
>DQWO01000225.1 GCA_011042595.1 Pseudomonadota bacterium | reverse complement strand
GAAGCGATTGCCGCAGCTCTGTCCAAGGGCGGGCTGACCACCGAGCGGACTGATGACATTCTTGATATGGTCTGGCGGAAATCGATTATGAACGCCTGCATGAATCCTGTCTGCGCGGTGACCGGGATGACCATGGCCGAGGCCATGCGCGACCCGATTGTTTTTCAGCTGGTTGATCAGCTGGCCAAGGAAGCGATCAATGTGGCCCGGGCCAATGAACTCAACCTGGGCTGGGAATATTATCCTTACGCGATTAATTACATGAAGAATGCTGGTGACCATAAGCCTTCCATGTTGATGGACATTGAGAATAAACGGCGGACTGAGGTGGATTTTATCAACGGGAAAATCGTTGAATATGGCAAGCGGGTGGGGATGGAAACGCCCTATAACCTGATGATCCGCGGCCTGGTGAAAGGATTGGAATCGAGGTAGGTTTTAAGGGGGTGGGGGTCAGGTCTTGCATTTTGCAGGGGGGTCTCAGACCCCCCTGCAAAATGCAAGACCTGACCCCCACTACTCGGGTTATTGTCCGTTCTGGTGCAGTCCCAGCAGCCGGCGGCAATCTTCAAGAATCAGGTAGAGGTTGGGAATCAGGATCAAGGTGATGCCGGTGGCAAACATGATGCCGAAACCCAGGCTGATGGCCATGGGGATGAGGAATTTTGCCTGCATGCTCTGCTCCAGAATCATGGGAACCAGGCCGAAAAAAGTGGTCAGCGAAGTCAGCATGATGGGGCGGAATCTCCTGGTTCCGGCCGTGATGGCCGCCGGCATCAGTTTAATCCCCTGCCGGCGGTTGGTGTTGATGGTATGAATGAACAGCAAAGAGTCATTGACCACCACCCCGGAGAGGGCGACAATCCCGAAAATGCTGAGGATGCTCAAATCATAGCCCATGATTAGATGTCCCAGCAGGGCCCCGACCATCCCGAAAGGAATGGCGGTCATGATCAGCAGCGGTTGGCTGTAGCTGCGAAAGGGGATGGCCAGCAGGGCATAGATCCCCAGCAGCGCCAGCAGAAAACCTTTTTTCATGCTGTTGACGGAATCACGCCTTTCTTTTTCTTCCCCCTCCATGGAGAAGCTGAGTCCGGGATAATCTCTGGACAGCTGGGCCAGTTTGGTCTGCTGGATATCGGCAAGAATTTCTTCGGCGTTGGCAATGTGGGCATCCACGTTGGCAGTGACATCAATAACCCGCTTGCGGTTATAGCGGTTGATTTCGCTGTATCCCCGGCCGGCGGTTATCCGGGCGGCCCGCTCCAGGGGCAGTTCTCCGCCGCCTGCAGTCCGGATGCGCATATCTTCCAGGCTGCTTAAATGTTCGCGGTCAGTTTGCGGGTAGCGGACCATGATCTTGACTTCACTGCGGCCACGCTGCAGGCGCAGGGCTTCAGCCCCGTAAAAAGCAGCGCGAATCTGGCGCCCAAGATCTTCTTCCGTAATCCCCAGGGTGCGGGCTTCAGGTTTTAACCTGATTTTCAGTTCTCTCTTCCCCAGGGAAAAATTATCGGCAATGTCTGAGACTCCCGGATACAGTTCCAGGGTCTGCTTCACCTGGTCCGCGGCGTTTCTCAGGATGTTAAAATCATCATGGGCGATCTGGATATCGATATTGGCACCCATATGTACCAGGTTCGAGGTAAAAACCAGGGATTCGATGCCGGGGAGTTCGCCGACCCGTTGTCGCCAGCGTTGGGATAGTTCCGTCGCCGTAATCTCACGATTTTCACTGGGAGTGAGCACCATGGCGATATCGCTGAGATTGGAACTGCTGGCGGCATAACCTCCTGCCGGTCCGCCCTTGGCGATGGTGCCGCCGACCACCGCGTAGAGATGGCGAAAAATGCTTTGTCCGTCCGGCAGGGTTTTATCGTAGTCGGCGACGGTGGACATACCCTGTTTGACCAGATATTCTTCAATCCCGGCGGTTTGTTCCACCGGAGTTCCCTGGGGCATTTCCAGGGAAACCATGATGATATCGCTTTCCACCGCCGGCATGAAGCGGAACTTGATGATGCCACCTCCCACCAGGCCAAGAGACATCAGGAGAATGGACATGGCAACCGCCAGGGTCGCGTAGCGATTATGCAGAGACCGGCGCAGAAACCGGCGGTAGGGTCCCTGGATGAAGCGTTCCAGGACTTTGCCGAATTTTAGCCGCAGGCGTTCAATGGTGCCAAAAAAACCGCTGGCCAGGGGACGGGCTTTTCCCCATGACAGGTGGGCCGGCAGGACGAAAATTGATTCAATCAGGGAAATCAGCAAAACACTGATAACCACCATGGGAATGACTTTGATGAATTTTCCCATGATGCCTTCAATGGTCAGCAGGGGGATAAAGGCGACAATGGAGGTGAGAACGGAAAAAACCACCGGTCCGGCGACTTCCATCGTTCCCCTGACTGATGCCTGGTTGAATGGTTCCCCCTTTTGCCGGTGGGCATACACATTTTCTCCCACGACAATGGCATCATCAACCACGATCCCCAAAGCCATGATGAAGGCAAAAAGTGAGATCATGTTGATAGAAACATCCATGAAAGGCATCAGCAGCAGGGCGCCGCAGAATGAGATGGGAATGCCCAGCATCACCCAGAGCGCCAGGCGAATTTCCAAAAACAGGCTGAGAGCAATGAACACCAGCGCCAGGCCGTAAAAGGCATTTTTGCGCAGCAGGTTCATCCGGCTCTGGAGTAGTTCAGAGGTATCATTCCAGGTGGCCAGCTTCACTGATTCCGGCAGTTGTAGTTGCTTTTCGTGAACATATTTTTTCACCATTGCCGAAATGTCCGTCGGTTTTTGCTTGCCCACCCGGAATACTTTAATCATGGCCGCTGGATGATCATTGAAACGGGCTTCTTCGTCGGTTTCGGCAAAGGTATCCTTTACTTCTCCCAGTTCTCCCAAGCTAACCTCGGTGCCGTCGGGGTTGTTGATGATCACAATGTCGGCATATTGGGGGCCCCAGTAGCGTTTTTCCTTGGTGCGGACCAGGATCATGCCGCCTCTGCTTTTGATTTCTCCCGCCGGCAGGTCCTGGGAGGCCTGGCGGATACGCCGGGCAACCTGTTCGAGGGTGAGATTGTAGCGTCTCAGGTTGATCTCGGGAATTTCAATGGAAATTTCGTAGGGGCGGACGCCGCCCAGGTCCACCTGGGTGATCTCCGGTTTTTCCAGCAGGTCATCTCGAATCATTTCCGCCTGTTCCCGCAATCCTCGGGGGGAAAGATCGCCATAGACGACCACCGAGATGACTTCCTGGCGATTGATCAGGATGCTGACTATCGGTTCCTCCGCGTCCTGGGGGAAGGTGATGATCCGGTCGACGGCATTCTTGACGTCCTGCAGTACCTGGTTGGCGTCTTCCCCGTCTTCCAGGACCGCCATGATCGTGCCGATGCCCTCGGCCGCCTGGGATTGAATGTCCTTGATGCCATCAATGCCGGTAAGGTTTTCCTCGACTTTCAGAATGATGCCGTCTTCAATCTCTTCGGGACCGGCGCCGGGATAGGCAACCGAAACCAGCACCCGGTCGAGGATGACTTCAGGGAAGATTTCCTGTTTGAGCGAAATTCCCATAATCAACCCGCCGACGATGAGAACCAGCATCAGCAGATTGGCGGCCACATGGTTGTTGGCCATCCATTTTACTGCGCCACCGTTCACGACTGATTTTCCCGGGCTACCGGCCTGAGTTTCATTCCGTTTGCCACCCCGTTGAGGTTGGTCAGCACCACCCGGTCGCCATCGTTGAGACCGGCGCTGATCAGGACGGTTTTCAGCTGCCGATAGATTACCGTTACCGGTTTGATCTGTAATTTGTTGTTATCATCAACCACCCAGACGGTTTCCCGGTCTCTCAGGGCATCACGGGGGAGGGAAATAACCTGCTCCAGCTGCCGACCATGGATGATGACATTGACAAACATGCCGATTTCAAGTTCCGGCAGGTAGCTGTCGGTTTTTTTTCGCAGGTGGAAAGGATCGTCAACAGCTATTACCACCCGGGACATGCGGCCGCGGGGGTCCACTTCGCCCAGCGCCCGTACCAGTCGGCCTGGAAACCGGTAAGTCTGCTGCTGATCGTCAAGGATAATGGTCGCTATTGAACCGTTGGTATTTTGCTCACCCCGGGGAATAGTAAGCCAGCGAAAATCCGTGTTCGGCAGGGGGATGATAATTTCAGCGCTGTCGGTGCCGCTTATTTCAATAACCGTGCTGCCTGACCGGAGATATTGTCCGGGGTCCAGGTTTTCACTGCGGATGAAACAGTTGAACGGCGCCTTGATTTTTGTTCGTTCAAGATTGATTTCCGCTTGTTCAAGCTGGGCCCTGGCCGCTGTCTGCTGGGCGATGCTTCCCTGGAGCTGGGGCTCGTAAAGGACCAGCGGGTTTGGTTCTTCCTTGCTGTCCGGCTGCAGCCGTTCCCATTCCTGGCGGGCAACTTTGGCCAGGCTTTTTATTTTAAGTACTTCAACATCTGTCTTGATCAGGTTGGCGGTTGCTTGTTCCAGGGCTAGTTGATAATCGATATCCTCGATGGAAAATAACAGCTCGCCGGTGGAAAAGAAACCCCCGATGACCAGTTTGGGATTTACCTTCTCCACTCTCCCGTTGACCTGGGGGGCAATGGATGCCGCCTGGCGGGGTTGGACGGTGCCGGTTCCCGAGATATCGATGGGATGTGTTCCCGGGTGGACGGTAAGGGTTTCAACCAGGGCTCCGGGCTGGTCCTTTTCCACTTTTTTCGGGGCGGCCCGCTGACTGACCAGGTAATACATGACTACTATGCCCAATCCCAGGATGAGTATCGGGATGATGATTTGCCTGAGCTTTTTAGCGTAACTCATGAAGCTGATCCTTGTGTTGAGGGTTTTGAACGGCGGTTCCTGAATGTTTCAGTCATCCATTGGCCGCCAAGAGCTCGAACCAGGCTGATTCTGGCGGCCATTAACTGTTGTTGAGACTGTAGCAGCTGGCGGCGGGCAGTGAAATGAAACTGCTGGGCAGTCAGTACCGGGAGGTAATCAGTAATGCCTTGCAGGTAACGTTCAGTTGCCAGGCGTTGGGACTGGCCGGTGGCGAATTCCTGTTGTTTGAGATAATTGATTTCTTCAGCAGTGGCGCGGTTTTTGACCAGGGCATCTTCCACTTCTCTCACCGCCTCGATGACTTTTTGCTGGTAGTTGGCCATCAGCTCCCGGACCATGGCCCGGCTCCGTTCCACCTCTGCCCGGCGTCGACCGCCATCAATCAGCGGTTGGCTGAAACCGGCCAGCAATTGCCAGAAAGTGCCGATCACCGGTGTAGTGCCGAAAACAGTCTGTGACCGGCCGATATTTCCCCCCAGATTGATGCTGGGAAAACGATCGGCAATGGCCGCGGCCAGTCTTGCGTCGCTGGCCTGCAGCCGCAGCCAGGCGCTCTTGATGTCAGGTCGCTGCTGCAGCAGGGTTGCCGGGACGCCGGCTTTGAACATGACCGGATCATCCGGAAGCGAACGGGTTGATTCCTGGTTTTTCTCACTTTTAAATTGACCGAACAAAACAGCCAGGGCTTGTCTGGTGAGCTCCAGGTTGGCTTTGTCATCGGGCCTTCTGGCCCTGGCGGCGGCCAGATTTTGTCTTGATTGAT
>DQWO01000066.1 GCA_011042595.1 Pseudomonadota bacterium | reverse complement strand
GGAAATTACCAATTACTATAGAGGCTTTTCTGCGTTAAGTCAATGTTTTTATTGAGTTTTTGCCATACCTTGGCAACACCTTTTATTAGTTCAATGATTACGGGATGTGTACTAGTTCAACCTTTCACCCATTGGGTGTTATGTATCATTAACATAATGCCCTGATTTTTCAACGCTAATGGCTAATGGCTAATGGCTTAACTTAGGCAGAGTATAGCATGCCGATAGGGGATTGACAAATGCCCGATTTTTCCAATGACTTTCGTTAGATTCCGGCTCCTTCCCTCAGGCTGTCAGCCATGTCGGTTTTCTCCCAGGTGAAGCCCGCTTCCGTGCGACCGAAATGACCATAAGCTGCAGTTTGTAGATAGACGGGGCGTAAAAGGTCAAGTTTTTCAATGATGGCAGCTGGTCGCAGGTCAAAATATTTTTTCACCAGTTCGGATATTTTGTCTGAAGTGATTTTTCCGGTACCGAAACAGTTGATCATGACGCTGACCGGCTGGGCAACGCCAATGGCATAGGCCAGCTGGACTTCACATCGTTCAGCCAGCCCGGCGGCAACAATATTTTTGGCAATGTAGCGGGCCATATAGGAGGCGCTGCGATCAACTTTTGAAGGATCCTTGCCGGAAAAACAGCCTCCTCCATGACTTCCCTGTCCCCCATAGGTATCGACGATAATCTTTCTGCCGGTCAGGCCACAATCTCCCATGGGGCCGCCGACAACAAAGCGTCCGGTGGGATTGATGAAAAATTTGGTTTCCTGATCAATCATTTCAGCCGGAATGACCGGTTTGATAACCTGCTCAATAATGCTTTCCTTGAGTTCATTGTAAGCAATATCCGGGGTATGCTGGCTGGAAACCACCACTGTGTCAACCCGTGTTGGCTTATGGTCCACATATTCGATAGTTACCTGGGATTTTCCATCAGGACGGAGGAATGGCAAATGTTCATTCTTGCGCTGTCTGGCCAGTTCCCTGGTCAGACGATGGGCATAGACAATCGGCATGGGCATTAATTCCTCGGTGTCATTGCAGGCATAGCCGAACATCAAACCCTGGTCTCCAGCACCCTGATCTTTGTAAAGACCTTCGCCGGCGGTGACGCCAACGGAAATATCAGGAGATTGTTTGTCAATGCTGGTCAGTACGGCACAGGTTTCCCAGTCAAAGCCCATGGCTGAATCATGATAGCCGATGTCCTTGATAGTCTGTCGGACTACGGCTGGGATATCAACGTAACAACTGGTGGTGATTTCGCCGGCGATGACTGCCATGCCGGTGGTCACCATGGTTTCACAGGCGACCCGACCATGCTTGTCTTGTCCAAGGATATTGTCAAGGATGGCATCGGAAATCTGGTCGGCAACCTTGTCGGGATGGCCTTCCGTGACTGATTCAGAGGTGAAGAGGTAGTCGTGCATACTCATGAAATTCTCCTTTACTTTTCTGGTTACATAAGAAATATTTTTAATTGTTTTGCAGATTCATCAGTAAATCATCTGGAAATCGTTGATGCATTTGTTCAGCCACATATTCCTCCACTTCAGTGGCGACTTTGAAGGTCAAACACTTGGCAACAATTTCACGGGCTTCTTTATACGTACTGCTGCGAATGATTTTCTTGATGTAGGGAACGGAAAGGGGATTCATGCTCAACTGGTCTAGACCGAGTCCCATCAATACCAGGGTGTATAAAGGTTCGCCGGCCATTTCACCGCAGACGCAGACTGGAATACCATTGCCATGGGCGGCTTCAATGGTGCTCTGCAGCAACCTGAGAATAGAAGGGTGCAGAGGTTCATAAAAACATGAAACATGTTCATTAACCCGGTCAACCGCCAGGGTATATTGAATCAGATCGTTGGTACCGACACTGAAGTAATCCACCTCAGGTGCCAGCAGGTCAGCGATGATTGCGGCAGAAGGTACTTCAATCATGACCCCGACGGGAATGTTTTCATCAAAAGGGATACCTTGGTGGCGCAGCTCCTCTTTAACCTCAGTCAGGATGCCGATGGCCTGTCTGCTATCACGAACTCCGGAGATCATCGGGAAAAGTATTCTAACCTTGCCATGGTGGCTGGCTCTGAGTATACCCCGCAGCTGCTGGCGAAAAATTTCCTTTTGTTTGAAACACAGACGAATGCCCCGTAAACCCATAGCCGGATTAATGGTGTCTTCATGAAAAGCATGACTGGAAAGCTTATCATAGCCAAGATCAAGGGTTCTGATGGTAATTTCCTGTCCTGAAGCATTCTGAAGAGCTCTTTTGTAGGTTAGATAATGCTCTTCCTCGGAGGGAAGATCAGTCCGGTTGAGATAAATGAACTCCGTACGATATAACCCGATAGCTCCCGCACCATGAGAAACTGACGATTCTGCTTCTTCCGGGCTTTCAATATTGGCTGCCAACTCAATGGTATAGCCATCTTTGGTCAGGGGAGCTAAATCCCGGTTCTGGATCAGTTGCTGCTGAAAAAAAAGATGCTTTTCGGCTTTTTCCTTATAGGTACGGATTTGTTCGGCGGTAGGGGAAACGATGATCCGGCCGTCAATGGCATCAACAATTAGTTGATTGCCGCCGTTAATCATTTCTGTGGCCCGTTCCAGCCCGACCACGGCAGGTATTTCCATTGAGCGCGCAATGATGGCCGTATGAGAAGTGCGGCCACCAAGGTCAGTAACAAAGGCTTTTACCTTGTTTAAATTCAACTGCATGGTGTCGGCAGGTGAAAGATCATGAGCGATGAGAATGACATTTTTGCTTATTTTTTCGATGCTGTCATAGTCACTTTTCATCAGTTGGCGCAGAATCCGTTCTGCTACATGGGTTATATCGGTCTGTCGTTCCCTCATGTAGGGATCATCCATGCGGTTGAAAATCTTTTTGATTTTTTCCACATTCAGGTTAAGGGCCCATTCCGCACTAATCTTTTTTTCCCGAATCAGCTTAACTGTATCATCAGTGAGCATTTTATCGTCCATCATCATCAGATGAACGTCAAACAGGTAAAGATGTTTTTGGTTGCCGTTGTTTTCGGCTGATGTTTCAACTAACTTTTCGTGTCCATCAAGCAATTCCTGGCGGGCGGTGGCAATGGCATGTAAATAGCGTTCTATCTCCGCCTGAACCTGCTCGCTGGAAATCTTTTCCATGACTGGCTTGAGCTTGGCCCGGTCCAGCAAAAAAGCCCTGCCGATGACAACTCCGGGAGAGACACCTATGCCTTGTAAAATACATTGATTGCTATCAGTTTTATTCATGGTTTACGCTTTCCTAAAAGTTGATTTATTATTCTTCCAGCTCGCCAAATCCATTTGATATTAACTCACCCACAGCTGCCAATGCCTGTTCTTCGTCCGGTCCGTTCGTTTCCACTTGAATGGTGCTTCCCTGGGATGCCGCCAGCAGCAGCACTCCCATAATGCTTTTGCCGTTAACCTGAAGTTCATCTTTGCCAATGTGGACGTCAGCCTCAAAAGCATTGGCAATTTTAACCAGGGAAGATGCCGCCCGGGCATGTAACCCCAGTTTATTGATGATGGTAAATTCTTTTTTTAACATAATTTCATTTTACTTTCTTCTTCCACCTGCCTTGTTCCCTGGCTCATTAATGATAATATTTTTCCTGCGTTACTAACAGAACTGAAACCAATGGTTTGCCATCATCGCCATAAGTATTATCAGTCCCGCACCCTGCAATGCCTTAAACATAGGCATTCCACGCTTTATCCGCCAGGCAAAGAGGGCAATAATACCGACGGTGAGTAATGAAAGAGGTTTAAAACAAGTGGGGACAGGAATCATCGTCCTTATGAGAAACGGAATGCAAAGAGCCAATAATCCAGCTGTCAGATAGTTTATTATCACCTTTAGTTTTGGCAGTTGCCAATGATGGATGGTGTTAACCACATTCAGACCATGCCTGATCCCCTGAATATAAATCAGGTAGCGGATGCTCAGGTGTATGATATTGTAGCCGATTAACAGGGCTAAAGGTGCCCAGAATCCGCCGCCGACAAAATAGATTAAAACAGCTAAAGATGCCATTGCCGGTTTGATACCGTTCCAGAAAAAAGCATCTCCAATGGCGCCGTAGAGAGAATTCAGGTTTCTACCCAGTAGCAGACCGTATTCACCCTGGCCATTTTTTTCCAGGTTAATATGTATGCCAAGCACTGCTGCCGCCATGATGGGGTTGGTATTAAAGAAATCAAGGTAGCTTTTTACTTTTTTTGTGAGCTTTTCCCGATCATCTCCATACAGTTGCTCCAACAGGGGGTAGATGGCGTAGGCCAGTCCCATGTTTTGCATCCGGCTGAAATTCCAGGATGCCTGCCAGAAAAGGCTGCGTAAAAAAATTCGCTGCTCGAGAGGTAGCTTAAAACTCATGGTTAACCTGAATAATTCGTTTGCTCAAAAGGTTTTCTGTTCTTCCAGGGGTTTATGGTTACAGTAAAAAGCTGAAGCCCAAAGCCAGCAAGATAAATAGTGTCAGAATATTTTTTTTATGGATTCCCGATAACAGGGTGGCAATGCCAACCAGGGGAAAAATTATCAGCAAGCCATTCATTATTCTTTGGATGCTTTCAGGAATTAATGAATGAAGATGTGGCATCGCCAGCAATAGTATGGCGCTGCTGATCAAAATGGCCACAAAGTTGCAACCCAGGAAGTGTATCAATCCTTTTAAATGCAGTGAAACTGCCTGGTCAGGATTGCCGACGAGCAGGTGGGTTTCCACCTCCGTTAAGATTCTCTCGTTATACTTTCGTACCAAGATATCAATTTTCTTTCCCTGTGAAGTCAGGGGGATCAAGGTTGCAAAAACCAGGAAAGTCAATGAACCAATACTGACCGGATCACTGATACCCCGGGAAGTGACAATAGTGGTGATAACTCCGCTGGCTACCGCGGCGAAGAGGGTATCATCGCTGGGGATGGCAGCACCCACCGGCAGGTCACTGATCCAGAGGAGTTCAATCAGCACACCGACAAATAAACCGACTGTCCCATTGCCGCATAGCAACCCAATAATAGGGGCAATCACTACCGGCCGGGAGATCATTAATTGTCCCCAGGCAGTGCGGTCCAGGCTCAGCAATGCTCCGACTCCGGCAATTTTTAAGGCGGCTGTAAGAGAAACTAAAATGTTCATGGTGATTCTTGCTGGTGCCTGTGGCTAAATGGTTGATTATGGTAGTATAAATTTTTTGTTGATTAAGGGAAAGATATCCTCAGGGGGAATTCGTGGTACTGGCTGAACAAAAATAGAAATACCCCGCTGGCTGATATCATCCAGTAAAGAAACTTCTTGGCGATTAATAGAAATTGAAGCTGAAATTTGAGTTTTTCCGTTTTGATAATGAAGATTACCCAAGTTCAGGCGGTTGAAAGGCAGCCCCAGTTTCACTGCCTGATCAGCGGCCTCGATCGAAGAAACCAGCATTATGGTGCGAAATGCCGATATGGGGTGCAGAAAATCATTTTTCAGATAATTGACTGCATCCGCCACGGTTTTAATCAGGACCTTTGCCATGGGAGGGGCAGACATTCTCATGATCTTTTTTTTAAATGGATCGTGGAAAACCTCATTATCAGCCACGATAATCTGGTTTATATTGAGATATGGTATCCAGG
>DQWO01000074.1 GCA_011042595.1 Pseudomonadota bacterium | reverse complement strand
GGTCTGCCTTTGCAACTCCTATCAGGGCGCTTTGGGCGGCGAGCTGACGCTCTGCAAGGCGTATATCCGGACGCCGGCGCAGCAACTCCGACGGAATCCCCACTTTTACCTCGGCAGGTACTGCGGGAATCAGCTTTGGCGCTTCCAATACATCCTTTAGTTCACTGGGAAATATCCCAAGCAGAATAGCGAGTCCGTTCTTGCCCTGGCGCAGGCCGGCTTGTATCCGGGGAATCGTAGCCTGAGTATCTTTCAGCAGAGCTATGGCCTGTTGTACGTCCAGTCCGGTGATCTCTCCTTCTTTGAAACGCGTTTCCGCGATGTGAAGAGACTGTTCCTGAATTTTTACGTTCGCTCTTGCAATCGCCAGACGCGCCTCTTGCGTACGAATAAAGATGTAAGTACGGGCCACTTCAGCAGTGAGGGTAACCAGGATGTCATCATAGCTTGCGATTGAAGCCCCCAGTTTACCCATGTCGGATTCAACGGCACGGCGGAATTTACCCCAGAAGTCCAGTTCCCAGGCAGCATCAAAACCTAAATCAATATTACCATAATGAAAGTCGGCGCCAGGCTGGGAATTCGCAGTATTTTTGCTCACGTCTGTGTAGGTGTAGTTCCCCTTAATCCCCTGCGATTGGGGATAGAGATTCCCGGTAGCGATACCTAAGCGGGCACGGGCTTCCAGGATCCTTATTCCTGCAATTCTAAGGGGAAGGTTCTGCTGAAAAGCCATCTCAACAAAAGTATTGAGAACAGGATCATTAAAGACCGTCCACCATCGCCCAAAATCCGCCGACTCACTCTTGATGGCAGGATCCTTTTCATCAATCCATTTCTGATGTTCCGGTGTTTCGGGCCTGATATAATCCGGCCCAACCGCGCATCCGGTAAGCAGCAGCACAAAACTTATAACTGGTCCAAAAATGAGACAGCATTTTTTCATTTTATCGTTCCTTCTTTGACAAACGTATTTGCCAATTACTTAGCCGGCGCTTCAACACGGAAAAACAGGGAATAAAGCGCCGGAACATAGTTAAGTGTAAACATACTGCCGATGCCCAGACCGAAGAACATGATGCATGCCATGCCGTAAAAGAGCGGATCATGATTGATGATCAGCGGCAAGAATCCCAGCATGGTTGTTGAAACCGAAAGCAGAATCGGTCTGAAGCGGCTGACCGCCGAATTGACCACCGCATCATAGGGTGTCTGTCCGTTGCGCCGGTTTTCTTCAATTTTATCGATCATCACGATACCGTTGTTCACGATAGATCCGGCCAGGGCCAGCAATCCAAGGATGACCATAAACCCAAAATCAGCTTTCATAAGCAGCAGGCCGAAGACGGATCCGACCAGCACCAGCGGTATAGTCAGAACAATGATGGTGGCCCGCCGGATGGAGTTAAACTGCCATACCAGCAAAAACACAATGCCGCCAAAACAGGGCAGCATCCATTTTGCCAGGTTATACTGGGCCTTGGCCGAGCTTTCCAGTTCCCCTCCCATTTCCCAGTAGTGCTTTTCCGGAAACTTCATCCCGTCCAGGGTCGGCTTAATAGCCGCAAAAATCTCGGAAGCCTTCAGCGCCTGGTTCTTGGCGCTGATGGTTATGGAGCGCTCCTGATTGTAGCGCACGATGCGGTCCAGTTCACCTCTGAAGTATAGATCGGCAACCTGGTTAAGCGGCACGCTGGCGCCGGATGACGAATAGATGCCAAGGGTGCGCAGGCTGTCGGGGGAATCCCGTTCAGCCTTGACACCGCGTCCGACGATGGGAATCTGAACATTGCCCTGATGGTAATCGGTTGCCGTTGAACCGTCGATAAAAAATTTCAGGGTATCTGCAACATCCTTCGATGTCACTTCAGCACGGCGGGCGCGGGCCTGATCAACATCAATCATGGCCGTAAACACCCGGTTGTTCCAATTATGTTTAATATCCCGGCTGCCGGGTATCTTTCTAAGCGCGGCCATCAACTGCTCGGCCTGTTCCTGCAACACCTCTATGCTGGGACCGTTTAGCCGTATTTCCATCAGGCCTGTTTCGGTGCCTCCCAGCCACATGGACTTAACCCTTCCGCGCACATTGGGGAAATTGTTCTCCAGGTATTGGTTCGTACGCTTGACAAGTTCAGGCACCTGCTTATCTGTCTCGGTATTAACGATTAAAAATCCGAGAAACGGATCCGGATCCATCGGCGACAGTGAAAGGAAAAAACGCGGCCCGCCGTTTCCTACATAGCCTATTGTTCCGGTGATTTCCGGATTTTCCTTTTTATCCTGCAGCCAGGCGCTAAGTTCCCTCACTGTCCTGTCGGTCTCCTCGATGCGCGTTCCGGCGGGAAGGTCAAGATAAATCAAATACTGGTTTCTATCCCCGGACGGGAAAAATGCCTGGGGTATAAATGTAAATGCATACACTGCAGCGGCAAATATAGCGGCTGTTACGGCCAGCACCAGGAGGCGGTGGCGCAGGGAAAATTCCAGGAGGTTGCGATAAATCCGGTAAAATTTGCCCTGGTACGGATTCCTTTGCTGCTGTTTGCCGCTGCCGGCAGCCGGTTTTATCTTCAAAAACCAGTAGCACATGCTCGTGGAAGAAAACATGGAGAAAAACCATGACCCCATCAGCAGAATAATCATCACCGACCCCAGCGAGGAAGTGTAGTCACCCGTTGAACCAACCTGAAGGAGAATCGGACCAAAGGCAAAAATAGTCGTGAGCGTGCTGGTCAGCAGGGGCACCGCAAGCGAGTTGCCGGTCTTTAAAACCGCATCCTTGCGCGCCATTCCGCTTTCCATATTCACCTTAATATCATCGGATACCACAATGGCGTTATCCACAAACATGCCCAATGCGATAATCATTGTGGCCAGGGACATCCGTTCCATATCGATACCCAGCATGTACATCACCAAAAGCCCGAAAAGCATTACAATGGGAATGAATGATCCGACAATTAAACCGGTTCTAACCCCCAGCAGCAGTATAACCACCACCAGGACAATGACCACACTTTCGATCACATTAATGACCATGCCGCTGACGGATTTTTTAATAAGCTCGGGCTGGTAGGTGGCAAAATCAAGCTTGTAGCCCCAGGGCAGTGACTGTTCTATTTCCTTGACATTTTTTGTCAACCGGTCACCGAATTCTACGGCATCGACACCTCTGACGAGAAAGACACTTAGAACAATGGCCTGATGGCCATTGTAGTAGGCGGGGTTATCGATCGGCTCTGCGTATGCCTTCCTGATTGTTGCGATGTTGCGCAGCGGAATCGTCGCCTGGGTTCCGGAAACCGGGATGAGAACGTCTCCTATCTCCTTTATGGACATGAATCTGCCCAGGGTCTCAATGACAAACTCCACATTGTTGATGCCCATTTTGCCACCGGGCAAAAGAATGTTTTGTTCCCGCAGGCTTTTGCCGATGTCTGCTGCCCTGATTCCCAGTTGTGTAATCTTTGCGTTTGACACTTCGATATAGATGCGTTCATCCTGCACACCGGTCATATCGACTTTCATGATACCCTTCATCAGGTTTAGGCGCTCTCTTATTTCACGGGCGACTTCATACATTTCCGCCATGCTGAATCCGTCGCTCCAAAGCGCGATGGTTGCCACCGACGTATCGCCGAAAGTATCGTTAACCATTGGCCCTATGGTTCCGTCAGGCAGTTCGGACTCAACATCATGCATTCTGTTGCGCAACAGTTTCCATGTAGCCGGAAGGTCTTCTGAGGGTATTTCATCTTTGATGCTTACATGGATCAGGCATTCGCCGACTTTGGATGTGGCATTTTTGATATCATCCACTTCTCCCATGCTCCGGATTTTTTCTTCAATGGGCCGGGTAATCAGGCGCTCTACCTGCTCCACCGGCATACCTGGATATTTTGCGGCCACCACCGCTTCGCGAATCGTAATGAGGGGGTCTTCAAGTTTCGGAAGGTTTATAAACGCATATATACCCCCGACAATTACCAGCAATATGGTCATTATGACGGTTCGAGAATTATTCAGTGCAAATCCGGTAATACCTTTCATTTTCTGTTCCTTTTGTTACATGGACGATGAAGATTATGTCAACATTTCACCCTGAATGGATCGGAATTTCCCATTACTGTTTCATAAGTTTGACTTTCAATCCGTCCGCTAAAAAACTCACGCCAGCCACGGCAATAATCTCTCCGGCCGCAAGACCCTCGCTCACGATTGCTTTGCCATGCTGTGTGCCACGGACACTGATTAGAGTTTTTTTGACCGTAGATGTCCTGGGGTCATACACAAAGACATTCCCACGCCTCGCATCCGGGGCAGGAAGAATAGCCTGGAGCGGAACCAGGTAGCCGATCTGCTGCTCCCTCTCCTTTAGGAAAAGATTTGCTTCAGCGGTCATGCCGGGCCTAACTTGATTCATTGGACCAATCAGTCCCACCTTGACCGGAAAAGCGTTGGCTTTTACAGCTGCGGAACCGATATAGGAAATCCGGCCTTTTACAGATTGACCGGGCAGCGTGGGAAAGGTAACCGTTGTCGGCGTATCCAGATGTATTTGCTGGATCATGGTCTCCGGAACAGCAAGATGCACTTCCAATGCCCCTTTGGCATCAATCTCGAATACTTTCTGTCCAACGTTTCTTTCCTCGTGCGGCTCCACGGATCGCCACGCGATATAACCATCGTACGGCGATGTCAGCATGGTCTTACGTAGATTCCGTTTGGCAAGCTTCAGCTTTGCAATCTGATAATTCACCTGGCTTAGGGCGGCGCTGTAATTATACTTTGCTCTCTCCAACTTGCTCTCGGATCCCGCGCCCTGTCGGTAAACCCTCTCCTGGCGGTCGTATTCCTCCTTTGTATTAACAACCCTGGCTTTAGCCTTTACAAGTTCAGCCTGGGCAGCGTTTACGTCCAGCCGGTAGGGTTCTTTATCAAGCGCTGCCAGCAATTGTCCTTTCCTGACGTAATCTCCAATATCAACGTTTACAGACTCAACCTTTCCGCTGACCTCAAAACTCAGCGAGGAAGAATCGGTTGCCCTGACAATTCCGGACAACTTGGATATCTGGCCGGTGGCCGTTTCGGTAACGGTGATGGTCTTAATTGCTCGAATCTGTTCAACGATTTCAGGCTTTTCATTGCATGCCGCTATTAAAATCAAACCGAATAACGGCCATAATAGTTTAAAACCCTGTTTCATCATGTTGTACCTCCATAGAACAATATGTTGTATCGTTGCGTAATGAAATTGCATTGTAAAGAAGCCAAAAAAACATTTGCCGGATAGGGGTCGAGCGTTATAAATAACACAAGCATGCAATCAGAACCACCAGACATGTTTGACCTGAAACAGTCTCAAGAACAGAAAAAGAAGATGCTATGGGCATTGCAGAATTGGTTTCCAAGTTGGGAAAATTAGTGTGGTATTATAACAGAGGCACTCTGCCATATCCAATAAGGTTTAATTTTGAGGTCCATAAAAAACTATTCATAGTTATTTACAGTAATGTCCGGTTAGGTTTTTGCATGCAGCCGGCAATGTTTTTGTTCTTTGAAAAAAATGACTCTGCAGAGCTGCCGGAATCACGAAGCTCATTTTGAATTTGTATCCTTAACTGCCTAACCCTCTTGATACTAACGGGTCCGCCATGATTTTTACGGCAATAAATTGCAAGAAGCAGGTAAGTAAT
>DQWO01000044.1 GCA_011042595.1 Pseudomonadota bacterium | reverse complement strand
TCTCGCTCATTCTCGCGGCACATCGTGTGCCGCTCCGAGGTGTGTGCCGCGAATCACCGTCGTGGTGATTCGTTCGGCACCCAATGCCGCTATGAGCCAAGCCCGAACATCCTGAATGTATTTTCGACAATTTCTTGTTTTTTATACCCCTCAAGGGGGTACTGAAAAGAGTGACAGCCTTTCAGGAGCAAGGCGCTAATTTTAATAAGTCAGTTTAGCCGTAGCTGACTCCAGCAGTGTTCAGCAAAATTGTTGTTAATAATATCACATGGAAGTGCTATGACATGTATTGTATAGCGGGAAAAGGGGAAAATTGTCAACCTGTTTATGGGGTTATGGGGAATTGACATGAGTCGCAGACTACTTCATTAACGATGTGTTGAAACAAAAAAGGTGGCAGAAACTGCCACCTTTTGAAACCGGATTCAGATCGTCATTGAGAAGAAATGAATGGTCGGGATGAGAGGATTTGAACCTCCGACCCCTGCGTCCCGAACGCAGTGCTCTACCGGACTGAGCCACATCCCGAGTGCGGCATTTCTTATGATATTATTCTCAGAAAGTCAAGGGTAAATATCTGCCTGACAAGAAGCCCCTGCTGAAAAATTATCGTTTTCGCATGGGATAAAGCTGTTGGGGGAAAACGCTTTTTCGTGGTATACTTCAGCTAGAAAAATCTTGACTCAGGTTTGTTAGTTTGTGTATGCTCCAACCTCTTTGCAATCTGTCATTATAATGGCTTATGACAAACTCCAGCATCCTTGTTTCTGTTGCCACCCTTGTCATTGTGGAGTAGTTCACATTGCTATCATGATACAAATGTGTTTTTGCAGATGAAGATTTTTATGGTGTTAACGGTTTTCTAACTTTTTTGAAGGATGAAATTTCGCATTTTTAAGGAGAAAGGATCTAAATGAATCATATTGGTTTTAAGGTTTCCGGTAGATCGCATACCTGCGGTGAGCTGCGCCATGGAAATATCGGCAGTCGGGTTATGCTGGCAGGTTGGGTGCAGAACTGGCGGGATCATGGTGGGGTGGTTTTTGTGGATTTGCGGGATCGCTATGGTTTGACCCAGGTGGTTTTCAACCCTGAGATTTCATTGCAGTCTCATAAATTGGCCCATTCCGTGCGCAGTGAATTTGTGCTGCAGGTAGAAGGTGACGTGGCGGCCCGTCCGGAGGGGACGGTGAATGAAAATCTGGCAACGGGTGAAATTGAGATTATAGTTGATCAGGTAAAAGTGTTAAATCAGGCGAAAACTCCACCCTTTATGGTGGATGATCCCGGAGAGATTTCGGAGACTCTGCGGCTTCAATATCGTTATCTTGATCTGCGGCGACCGGCCATGCAGCAGGCCATGATTTTTCGCCACCGTCTGGCCAGTCTGGTGCGGTCATTTTTGGATGAACGTGGATTCCTGGATTTGGAAACCCCCATGTTGACGAAAAGTACTCCGGAAGGGGCCCGGGACTATCTGGTTCCCAGCCGTACCAATCCTGGCCAGTTCTTTGCTCTGCCTCAGTCCCCCCAGCTTTTTAAACAATTATTAATGGTTTCCGGATTTGATCGTTATTTTCAGATTGTCAAATGCTTTCGGGATGAAGATCTGCGGGCTGACCGGCAGCCGGAATTTACCCAGATCGATATGGAGATGTCTTTTGTTGAACCAGGGGATATTATTGTCCTGATTGAAGAATTGATGAAGGAAATCTTTAAGCGCCTGCTTGATATTGAGTTGCCGGCATCGTTTCAGCAACTGACCTATGAACAGGCCATGGCTGACTACGGTCTTGATGCCCCTGACCTGCGATTTGATCTGAAGTTGATTGATCTGGGGAAAGTGTTTGCCGCCAGTGGATTTAAGGTTTTCCGTTCGGTATTGGATGGCGGTGGCATTATCAAAGGCCTCAATCTTAAAGCTGGATCATCCCTTTCCCGGAAGGAAATCGATGACTTGCTGGATGTGGTGAAAGTGTATGGGGCCAAGGGCTTGGCCTGGATTAAAATCACGGCGGATGGCTGGCAGTCGCCGATTGTCAAGTTTTTTGCCGAACAGGAGGTTGAAGCACTGAAAGAATCCATGCAGGTCGAAGATGGTGATCTCCTGCTTTTTGTTGCCGATCAGCCGGCCATAGTCAATGAATCCCTGGGGCGACTGCGATTGCATCTGGCTAAAATGATGAATCTTATCGATGAAGAACAGTTTTCTTTTTGTTGGGTAACTCATTTCCCCCTGCTGCAATACGACGGCAAGGAAAAAAGACATGTGGCCATCCACCATCCGTTTACCGCGCCGCTGGATGAAGATATAGCTTTGTTGCAGACAGATCCCGGTGCGGTTCGCTCAAATGCCTATGATCTGGTGCTGAACGGCATAGAAATCGGTGGTGGTAGTATCAGGATCCATGATTCAAAGCTGCAGGAACAGATTTTCAAGCTTCTGCAGATCGGCCCGGAAGAGGCCCAGGAAAAATTTGGTTTCCTGCTGGATGCCCTTGAGTATGGGGCACCGCCACACGGAGGGATTGCTTTTGGTCTTGATCGCATGGTGATGTTGCTGCTGCGTCTGCCATCCATCCGTGACGTTATTGCTTTTCCCAAAACTCAGAAGGCTACGTGCTTGATGACCGGAGCTCCAACTGCCGTTGGCAGCCGGCAATTGAAAGAACTGGCAATTAAACCGGCGTAGTTGAAGAAAGCTATCAGCTGTCAGCAATCAGCGATCAGCTTGCAGCATAACGATGAAGATGGGGTTTTTACGACGCCATCCGTTGATGGAGGTTTTTTTATGGGACAAACCCTGGTGGAAAAGATTTTATCTGCCCATGCCGGACAATCGTTGCAGGCCGGAGATATGGCCGTCTGTAATGTTGATGTGTGTCTGACTCAGGATGGTACCGGGCCCCTGGCCGTGCGGCAGATTGAGAAGCTGGGTATTGAAGGGGTTAAAAATCCGGAGAAAACGGTACTGTTTATTGACCATGCAGCTCCCAGCCCCCGCAAAGAGTTATCCAATGACCATATGTTGTTGCGTGCTTTTGCCGAGAAAACCGGCAGTCAGCTTTCTGAAATTGGTGATGGTGTCTGTCACCAGGTGATTATGGAAAAATATCTGAATCCCGGAGAACTTTTAATTGGTGCTGATTCGCATACCTGTACCGGCGGTGCCATTGGTGCTTTTGCCACCGGAATGGGTTCCACTGATGTGGCGGTTGGCATGGTTTTTGGAAAAACCTGGCTGCGGGTTCCAGAAACGCTGAAATTTGTGATTAATGGAACCTTGCCGCTGGGAGTTTATTCCAAGGACATTATTTTACATATCATCGGCATGATCGGAGCCGATGGGGCGACCTATAAAGCGATGGAATTTGCCGGGGAGACCATTGAGCGGATGACGGTTCCCGAAAGAATGGTGCTTCCAAACATGGCGGTAGAAGCTGGAGCCAAATGCGGGTTGATTGCCAGCGATGCCATGACCGGCAAATTTATGGAGGAAATGGGGCGTAAGGAATTATTCACCCTGGTCAAGGCGGATACTGATGCTGTGTATGAGCGGGTCTATGAGCTTGATGCGGCTGAAATCAGTCCTACGGTCTCCTTCCCCCATACGGTTGATAATACCAGGACCATTGATCATGATGACTGCCTGGATGTTTCAATCCAGCAGGTTTTTATCGGGACGTGTACCAATGGTCGTATCGAGGATCTGCGGATTGCTGCCGCGATGTTGAAAGGTCAGAAAATTCATCATGGGACCCGTCTGATTGTCACTCCGGCTTCCCGGCGGGTGTATGGACAGGCCCTGCGGGAAGGACTGCTGGAAATATTTAATGATGCTGGGGCTTCAATTAATACGCCCGGCTGTGGGGCCTGTGTCGGGGTTCACCAGGGAATTCTTGGTGATGGTGAACGCTGCCTGGCAACCCAGAACCGTAATTTTCAGGGACGAATGGGTAACGTCAAAGGCTTTATTTATCTGGGATCGCCGGCGACAGCCGCGGCGACCGCATTGGCCGGAAAATTGGCTGACCCACGAAAATATCTTTAACCACAGGAGAACACTATGTTGAAGGGAAAAGCCTGGTTATTCGGTGATGATATCAGTACAGATCATATAGCTCCGGGACGTTTGTTTCATTTACGTTCCAATCTGCCGGAGCTGGCTACGCATGTGCTTGAAGATGCCCGGCCGGAGTTTGCGGGAAAGATGGCTAAAGGTGATTTTGTCATCGGCGGTCGTAATTTTGGTCTTGGATCCAGCCGGGAACATGCGCCTACTATTATTAAGCTGGCTGGTGTCAGTGCCGTGGTCGCAAAATCATTTGCCCGGATATTTTTCCGCAATGCCATCAATGTGGGGCTGCCGGTCATTATCTGTGATACCGATCGTATTAAGGAAGGTGATCAGCTGGAAGCGGACCTGGAAAAAGGGATTTTGATAAATATTACCCAGGGGTACGAAGAATCATTTCCGGCACTGCCGCCGGTAATGACGGCGATTCTGCAGGAAGGTGGATTGGTTCCTTATGTGCAGAAACACGGAGATCTGGCAATTTGACAGGCTACCTTGAAAAATGGCCTTTTTGCTCGATTACTGCGTTAGGCGAAAATTATAATCCTCAAAATATGAAATATATTCCTGCGGTTATAATTTTCGCCTGCCTTGTACTCAAACAAAAATTCTAATTTTTCAAGACAGCCTGAAGCAAAAAATGAACAGTCAGCTTCTGGTAGTTGAAATCGCTTAAATTGTTAAGGAGACTTGAATGCTTGATCATAATACTGAAGGAACCTTGATTGAATATCATGATGAACAGTTTCTGGTTGCGGATGATCCGATTATTGGTTTTATTGAAGGCGACGGCATCGGTCCTGATATTTGGCAGGCAACCCGTCCGGTTCTTGATGCGGCTGTGGCCCAGGCGTATAAAGGTCGTCGACAGATTGTCTGGAAGCCACTTCTGGTGGGAGAAAAAGCCTATCAGGAAACCGGCTCTTATTTGACTCCGGAGGTGCTGGAAAAGATTAAAAAATACCGGGTGGCCATCAAGGGGCCGTTGTCAACCCCGATTGGTGGTGGAATCCGCAGCCTCAACGTGGCCCTCCGGCAATATTTTGATCTTTATGCCTGTGTGCGTCCCGTCCGTTATTATGATGGGGTTCCCAATCCGATGAAACATCCGGAGCTTTTGGATGTGGTGATTTTCCGGGAGAATACAGAGGATGTCTATGCCGGCATCGAATGGGAGTCAGGTTCTCCTGAAGCGGAAAAACTGATTGCTTTTTTGCGGGATCAACTGGGGGATAACATTCGCCCGGAATCCGGGATCGGCATTACACCAATGAGCCCTTCAGGCAGTAAGCGTCTGGTACGTAAAGCGATCGAATATGCCATTGAACATCAGCTGCGGGTGGTGACCCTGGTACATAAGGGAAATATTATGAAATTTACCGAGGGTGCTTTCCGCCAGTGGGGTTATGAAGTGGCCAGGGATGAATTTGCTGATCAGGTGATTTCCGAGGAGGAGTTGTATGCAAACTATGATGGCGTTCTGCCGGCTGGGAAAATACTGTTGAATGATCGGATTGCCGATGCCATTTTTCAGCAGCTTTTACTGCGGCCGGATGAATATGAAGTGCTGGCAACCCCTAATCTGAATGGTGACTATCTTTCTGATGCCTGCGCGGCCCAGGTGGGTGGGTTGGGGA
>DQWO01000227.1 GCA_011042595.1 Pseudomonadota bacterium | reverse complement strand
GGTTGAGGATGATGCCGTTGATGGGTGAAACGATAATAGCTTTAGAAAGATTGGTCTGGTTGAATTCCAGCTCAGCCTGGGTTTTGGAAACCTCTGCCAGGGAGCTGGCCTCATCGGCCTTTGCCCTGGCCAGGGCCGCTTCGGCCTCATCCATCTCAACCTGTGAAGGAATCCTGCCGCCGCTGGCTTTCCTGGCCTGCTGTAGTTGACCAAGTTTTAAACCGGTCTGCTTGACATCAGCCCTGGTTTTTAAAACCCGGGCCCGGGCTGCGGCCAAGGCTGCCTGGGCCTGCAGGACCTGGGAGTGCAGCATGGAGGTGTCAAGCCCGGTCAGGACCCGCCCCTCCTTCACCCGGTCGTTAAAGTCCACCTCTACCGTTTCTATGGTTCCAGAGACCTCAACCCCCACATCAACCTGGTTGGTAGGCTCAAGGGTGCCGGTGGCGGTGACTGTGATCGTCAGGTTGCCTTTTTCCGCTTTTTGGCTCCGGTAACTGACCGGGGTACGGCTGCTGCGGGTGGCAAGGAAAGAGGTCCCAATTAATGTCAGCAGCAGAGCAACAAGGATGACAGCTACGATTTTCAGCCGTTTATTTCGTTTGGCCTGCTGGTTCAATCCCAGTCGCTGTTGTATGTCGAGGTGGTCTTTTTGCTGGTTCATCCTGGTTATCCATATAAGGCTGTCTTGAAAAATTCTATTTTTTCAAGGTAGCCTTAATTCATCTGCTGGCAATAGGTTTCTTTGGTGAACAGAACCAGCACGGCGCTCAATACCGCCCAGGCCAGCATTAATGAAAAACCGAACCGGTAGGCGCCGAAACTATAAATCTTAATTCCGTTTAACAGCTCTCCATGCCATTGTGAATCCAGAATCAAGCCGATTGCCGGCTGTAAAATCATTGGTCCGGTCATTACCCCCATATTGAGAATTCCCGAAGCCGTACCACCAAGATCAGCAGGGACCGATTCTTTGATGAAGGCGAAACCGATAATCATGCCGCCGGAGGCCAGGCCGGCAAACAATAAAAGTCCAGTCAAAAGTGGCAGGGGCAGTGATGGGACAAAAATAATCACGGCCCAGGCTCCGACCAGGGCTATATTACAAACCACATATAAGGGTTTGCGTAGTCCTATGCGGTCAGACAGGCCGCCGCACAGGGGGCCTCCCACCGCCCAGGCCACCAGCATGGCCGAATTAAGTGCTGCTGCTTTGGCTGGTTCCAAGCCGTAATGAGTTGTCAGGAAGGGCACGCCCCAGAGGCCGGAAAAAGTCAGGATGCAGCCGACAACCCCGCCGGGGATCAGGCATAAAAGCCAGGTGTTGCGATAGCGAAAAATCTTTTTGATGCCGGCAATAATCGAATATTGACTGGTTTCTCCGGTAATGGTCGGGCTGTAGCTTTGGTAACCTTTTTCAACCGGATCATCACGTACAAACCACCAGATGGCCACTGCCACTGCCAGGGTAATGAAACCTGAGACTGTCATCACCGGCCGCCAGCCTACTGTGTTGACCAGCAGGCGCAGGGGGACGCCGGCGAAAACGGCTCCTATAATTCCACAGAAAAGAGCCATGCCGGTGGCCAGGGCAAACTGACGGGGAGCAAACCAGTGGCTGGCCAGCTTCAGCATGCCAACGAAAGCCACAGCCACCGAGCCGCCGATTAATAGCCGTCCAAGACCGGCCCAGGCCATGGTCGGGGCCAGACCGAAGATCAGTCCGCCGATGCCGGCTACTAAAGCACCCATGCCGAGTAGTCGACGCGGGCCTAAACGATCGGCAAGAATGCCGGTCGGGGTCTGCATGGCGACATAACTGTAGAAATAAAAGGCTGAAAGGTTTCCCAGCCCGGCGGCCCCGATGGCAAAGTCTTTCATCAACTCACCGGTCATCACGGCGGGAGCCACCCGTTGATAGAATCCGATTAAATATAATGCCGCTCCCAGCCCCCACATGCTCCAGGCCAGCCGTGCTGGTGGATAGTTATTCTGTTTACTGGTCAAGGTTAAGATTTTCCTTTCGGGCCAAGATATTGTTGTACTTTTACTTTGAAATCAGTTGGAATTTCAATGGATTTATTCTGCTGGTAGTCATAAAAAACCTGGACTGATTCCCCGGTGGCAAAAACCCACGAGGGCTCATCCGGCCGGTAGAGCTCATAGCTGAAGGTAAAACTTTTGCGGCCGAGATGGGTGAGCCAAAGGTCCACGGCCAGCACCTTGTCCTTAAGTTGTATTGGTTTGCTGAAATTGCAGGAAATACCGGCGAGGACAAAGGGGAAATCTTCCGGCGAAGCGCAATTGAGAAGGTGGTTGAAAAATTCTTTCCTGGCTTCCTCCATATAAGTGAAATAGGTGGCGTTGTTTACATGACCCATGGCATCAAGATCCCTGAACCGCACAGCCTGTTTGATGGTAAAGCGAATTTTTTTCCCCACTTTTCTTATCCTCCGGGTAATTCATATGGCCGCAAAACCGCTGGGGCTAAGCCGGGACATTTCTGGCAGCTATGCTTGATCTTTATCCAGTATTACCAGGGCGTCAACGACTATGGGTCTGGTGTCGGAGATAATGATCGGATTGATATCAATCTCTTTTATCTGCTTGTTTTCAAGGCCGATGCGGCCGATAGTGATCAATATATCGGCCAGTGCATCTTTGTCCACCGCCTCCAGCCCCCGGACAGCGGTTAAAATGTTGTGTCCCCTTATCTCTTTCATCATTTCCAGGGCATCGAGTTTTTCCAGCGGTGCGACGCGAAAAGCGATATCTTTCAATATTTCGGTGAATATTCCTCCGAGTCCGAACATGACACAGGGGCCGAACTGTGCATCGCGGGTCAAGCCCGCCATCAGCTCCCGTTTTCCCTGAACCATTTCCTGGACCAGGATAGTATTTTTACTTTGTTTCATGCTGGTGGAGATATCCTTAAAAGCGGTCAAAGCTTCCTGGTCATTCCGGATGTCGAGGTGGATGAGGCCTTTTTCAGTCTTATGGGCGATATCTGCTGAGCATCCTTTCAAGGCCAGGGGATAGCCGAGCGTCGCTGCAATTTTAAGCAGGCTTTCTTCGTTTTCCACCAGCGCTTCCCGGGTTACCGGGATCTGGTAGGCAGTCAGCAGCTGCTTGGCTTCAAATTCGGAGAGTGAAGTACGCCCAATTTTTACGGCTTTATCGATGATGTTCATCTGTTTTCTCCCTCGTTGGATTCATCTCTGTTTCTTTTCTTTATGGTTGCGTATTCCCACAGGGCTGCCATGGCTCTGGCCGCTCTTTCCGGGGTGGGATAGACAGGAATGCCGCCATCCTGGATGCGGACGACGGCATCATCTTCCCGGCCACTGAAACAGGCGCACAGGATCGGTTTTTTGAGTTTTTCAGGTAACTTGACAAATTCATCACAGGCTTTTTCCAGCAGCGATTTCATGGGATTCAGTATGTTACCGGCAGGATTTCCGGTAAAGGCTATTTTATCCTGAAAATGAATACTTCCAAAAATGCCGTAAAAAAGCAAGCCGTCCATGTCTTGGCCTTGTAAAATCAACTCAGGCAATTTTTTGTATATCAGGTCCAGATCGTAATTCATAGTGATATCCACCGGGTTGACCGCGGCGGCAGTCAGCGGGGTAATGGCCTTTATTTTTTCCTGGAGAGCCGGGGAAAAGATGGGCACCTCCAGGCCGCAGTGATTGGCCTCATCGGCCATGGAACTGCCGGGGCCGCCGGAATTGGTCACAATGGCGATGTTTTTCCCTTTGGGCAACGGTTGCTGGGCTAAAGCCATGGTCCAGTCAAAAAGCTCCATGACGTTTCCAGCTCTCAGGATGCCTGCTTGATGGAAAAAACCGCTGTATATCCCATCGGGACCGGCCATGGATGCGGTATGGGAGCTGCAGGCTCTGGCGCCGGCTGTGCTCCCGCCGACATAGACGGCAACAATGGGTTTTCGGGCGGTTATTTTTCGGGCCGCTCTCAAAAATGCCTTTGGCCTTTTGATTCCTTCGATATATAAGGCGATCGCCCGGGTTTGTTCATCTTCCCCCAGATATTCAAGACAGTCAACCATGTCGATATCAGCCTGGTTGCCGACGCTGATTGCCTGGCTGAGACCTAAACCCAGTTTTTCAAAGTAGGTCAGCGTCTGGGTCACATAGCTGCCGCTTTGGGAGATAATCCCCACCTTCCCGGCCCGGTATTTATTGGGAAACCAGGTTGTATTCAGGCCGATGTGGGCGTTGACAATGCCAATGCAGTTGGGACCGAGAAAGCGAATGTTATATTTTCGGGCGATAGCCAGCAGTTCCTGCTGTAAGGATGCTCCTTTTTGACCGATTTCCCCATAGCCGGCGGTGATGATAATTGCATGATGGATGCCTGCCTCCCCGCACTCTTTAAGAACGCCGGGAATCGCTTTCCCAGGGATGACGATAACGGCAAGCTCTGCCGGTTTGTCCAGTGATGAAATGTTTGGATAGGCTTTAAGGCCCAGGACGGTTTTTTCTTTGCGGTGAATGGGGTAAATTTCTCCCTGGTAACCACCGGTAATGAGCGTTATAAGCTGAGCCGTGCCCATTGTCTGGAGAGAATTGGAACCTCCCAGGTAGACAATGGATTTTGGGTTCATGATAATAGATAATGGGTTTTTCTGCATTTCTTTACCCTTTACTGTCGCTTGTCGGTCGCAATTGGAGAGATCGATATTTTACCAGGTTTGCCAAGGTCATGGCTGCTCTTTCCGGGGTGGGGTAATTGACCAGGGAGCCGGATTCCTCAAGCTTGCGGATACTTTCATCCCAAATGCCGGGAGGTGCCAGGATGCAACTTATGATGGGCTTTGTCGGTTTCGATTCGGTGAGAAAGACAGACAATTCTTCCAGGAGATTGGCATTGGCTGAGGCAAACATGGTGAGCAGCAGGATGGCGTTTACCTGATGGTCGTTCATGGCTGCCCGGATAATGCCACTTTGCGCCGACGCGTCATACCAGGCGGGTCCCATATCCACTGGATTGGTTCTTAAAGCCAACGGCGGAAGAAAGGTGTTGATGCTTTCCTGGGTACTGGGTTCAAAGTCGACAATATTTAAACCGTAAGCTTCGCAGATGTCACAGGCGGCCAGGGCCGGGCCGGCCTGGCCCGATAAAACCGCCACGCCATCGCCGGTGGGGAGGTGAGCCGCGGCAAGCGCTTTGCCTGTATCCAGCAGGGACTGGGCGCTGTTTAAGGATAAAATACCGGCCTGGCTGAATGCTCCCTGATAGATTTCAGGTTTCCCGGCCATGGAACCAGTATGGGATTTGGCTGCCTGATTGCTTTTTTCCGCGCTTCCGGTTTTGTAAATAATGACCGGTTTTTTATGCTGGTGCTTTTTGACCGCGGCGAGAAAGTGCGTTGGGTTATCGATGCCTTCCATATAGAGCATAATGATCCGGGTAGCTTCATCGTCCATGAGGTAATCGATGATCTCGGAGAAATCAACATTAAGCCGGTTCCCCAGGCCAATGATTTTGCTGAAGCCCACATCCCCCCGCATGGCCAGAAACCCGAGGAGGTGGGCAATGCCGCCACTCTGGCTGGCCAGCGTGATGCTGCCTTCCTTAAGCCGGGAAAACTCCGGGGTGAATGAAGCATTCAGGCGGGCCTGAAAGTTAATCATGCCGAAGGTGTTGGGGCCGATGACCGGGATGCCGGAGTTGTTGGCAATGACGGCGATTTTTTCATGAAGGTTTGTGCCTGCTGGATCATCG
>DQWO01000081.1 GCA_011042595.1 Pseudomonadota bacterium | reverse complement strand
TATGAGATTGTCATATTTTTAAGCCTTGAAATACGACTTTCAATCATTCAAAACATCAAACTGGCGGAAATTCAAGTATTATGACTGACCTTGCTTTCCTTAAATCCGAAATAGAAGCCTGTATCCTGCAACTCTCTCCTGATTTATCACCTCAAATCCTGCGAAAAAAAACAAAAAGCATTAACCTGTTGCTCAAAGCCCCTATATATCTCGCTTCACCCCAGGACCAGACCTTGATTATCGAGATGTTCGCATCATTTGCCCGTAAAATAATCCCCTATCGGAAAATGACATTTTCCATGAGGAATGAATCCTCTCAGACTTTGGAATTGCTGTTTAATTATGGCTTTTCCGACCAGCAACTATCTCTTTTAAAAACCCAATCACCTTTTAACCCCTGGGCCAATTCGTTTGGCAAGCCCTTATTAATCAAACAATCTGCCGTAGCAAACCGTAGCGTTTTTCACACCCTTGGCATTGAGGAGGCAGTCATCATCCCGGTTACCTGGGAGGGAAGAGTACAGGCTGTCTGGCAGCTGTTTTCCACCCGTCCGAATACCTTCACAATGGAAGACATCCAATTATTCTGGATCCTGACTATGCAGTGTGATCTTATTTTCCAGCATCTGAGTAAACGTGAACAGATCCAGAAACTAGCCATTATTGACTCCCTAACCGGCCTTTATAATCGCCGTTTTTTTGACCGACAGCTAAAAGTCGAGGTCGAGAGGGCCCAGCGGCAGAAAACCACCCTGTCATTATTGATGATCGATATAGATAATTTTAAAAAATTCAATGATCATTACAGCCATCAGTCTGGTGATAACGCCCTCAGGGAAATGGGGGTGTTATTGCCTGAGAAATCACGAACCATTGATACGGTCTGCCGCTTTGGGGGAGAAGAATTCATGATTATTCTGCCCAATACCGACCATGTCAAAGCATTTCTCATTGGGGAACGGTTACGGAAAGCAGCAGAAGAACACCCCTTTATAATCAACCACAACAAATCAGTCAATATGACTTTGAGCCTGGGGATAGCGTCCTATCCGGAGATGGCCAGTTCTGATAGTGACTTGGTTCGAAAAGCTGACCTTGCCATGTATGAAGGCAAGCGACTGGGGAAAAACAGGGTGGTACTTTATTCTCCCCAGTTTGAGGGTTCCAAGAAACTTGATGACCGCAAAAAAGGCATTAATCTCAACAGCATTGATTTCTTCATGGAAGCCATTCGTTCGCTGGCTGATACCAGAAAATTAATGAGTTCTTTATTAAACATCCTCTTACCCTCACTGGAATCAGACCAATCCCTTTACTTTGAAATTGACCCGGAAGCTAAGAAAGTCACCTTGGTCACCAGTCAATTTGCTTTAGGTTCAAAACCGGATGATTGCTGCATATCTTTGCCTTTTTCCTCCAAGTTTAAAGAATGTACAGCTCAATTGCAAACACCTGGATACCTGTCAGCCGAAGAAAAACAGCAATTGATGATTTCAATCCCTAACGGACCTACCTACCCATGGAATCATGTTTACTGTCATCCGCACCGATTTTCCAACTCCTCTACTGCTTTTCTTCTACTGTTTCTGGCAGACAAAAAAACACTGGTGGGAGAAAGTTCACTTTCAACGCCGTTAGCAAACCATCTGGATGAAGCTATTGAACTGATATCCCTTGGGTTAAGAGCACAACAACAGCAGCGTTCCTTTTATCGACTGGCAGCCCATAGGCTCATTTCTCTGTCAGAAACAAATTTACCCTATTATCAGCACCATAGCACCAAAGTTTCACAGCTGCTGACAAAATTTTCCCAGCAGCTGGAACTGGCGGATAACATAACCCGCTCACTGGCGGATACCGCCTATTTCTATGATCTTGGATTGATGAGTATCAGCAATGATATTTTGCTGAAAGATACCCCTCTGACAAGTAATGAACGTAAAATATGCCAGCGACATCCCCTGATCAGCTGGGAAATTGCCAGATTTTCCCCAAGTCCCATTGAACTGGACAAACCGGCAATCATCCATCATCATGAATCATATGATGGTTCCGGCTACCCAAATCAACTATCCGGCAACAACATTCCCATCACTGCCCGCATTATGGCACTGGTTGACACCTATGCCGCCATAACTTCCCAAAGGCCTTATCGAAAAGCAAGAAGTTCGGAACAGGCAATTCAGGAAATTTCAGCTCTTGCCGGAATCCGGTTTGACCCGACCCTTGCCGAAGAATTTTGCGGCTTCATCAAATCTGCTCAAGCCTGAACCACTCCTGAATATCATTCCTCAACTTTCTGAGTTGTACTTTCAGGATACATTGTCAAGCTGTTCTGGCTTGGCTTATAGCGGTATTGACCGCCGAACGAATCACCACGATGGTAATTCGCGGCGGGCACCTCACAGCTGCACATGATGTGCAGCGAGAATGAGCGAGAGCCATACCGGAACAGCCTTTAAATAATTTTTTTTCGGCTGTTTTTTATAACTCAGAAAGTTGAGTTATACGTACGGATGGATGAGATTTTCCTCTGCTTGACGGTAGTAGTAGGTAAGGCTTGATTCCGAGATCAGTCCCGATTATATGCCTTTATTTATTTTTGATCCAGCGCGGATTGGAAAGATTATACTGTTTAACCTTGTAATTCATAACCCGTTTACTGATTCCCAGCATCTCAGCAGCATCTTTCTGTATCCAGTTACACATTTTCAAGGTTTCAACCACCAGCGATTTTTCCATATCTTTCAGCAGGATGCCAGAAGGTGGGATCTTTACAGCCGGGGCATCACCATTGACAGCTTCCATATCCTCCATAAAAGACAGCTCCTCCCGTTTGATTTCACTACCTTCACACATCAGCACAGCCCGTTCCAGACAATTTTCCAGTTCACGGACATTTCCCGGCCATTGATAGCGTTTAAGCAGCGACATGGCTCCGGGAGAAATCAAACGAACGCTTTTCTTTAAATCACCAGCAAATTTCTTCAGAAAATAGTCAGCCAGCAGCGGGATATCTTCCTTTCGCTCCCGCAAAGCCGGAATCTTGATGGTAATAACGTTCAAACGAAAATAAAGATCTTCGCGGAACGCCTTATTCTGGACTTCCAGAGGCAGTTCTTTATTGGTAGCTGAGATAATACGAACGTCTACTTTAATTGTTCTGCCCCCGCCAAGACGCTCAAACTCCTTTTCTTGAATAACGCGTAACACCTTGGCCTGAGTGCTGAGACTCATATCGCCGATCTCATCCAGAAACAGGGTGCCACGATGAGCCTGTTCAAACCGTCCGATACGCTGCTTCACTGCCCCCGTATAGGCTCCCTTTTCATGGCCGAACAATTCACTTTCCAGCAAGTTATCATGCAGGGCCGCACAGTTAACTTTAACAAAACTGTTCTTGGAACGTTGACTGGAATAATGGATGGCACCGGCCACCAACTCTTTGCCAGTCCCGGTTTCCCCCGTTATCATGATGCTGGCATTACTGCGGGAAACCTTTTTTAAAGTGGCAAAAACTTTTTTGATACTGGGGCTTTCACCAATAAAGTTATCAAAATGATAGATAATATTTCGCTCACCTCGGAGATAGGTAAGTTCATGTTCATAATGGCGCATTTTCAGCCCGTTTACTACCCGCAGTTGCATTTCCTCCATGGAAAAAGGTTTCTGCAGGTAATCATAGGCACCAAATTTCATTGCTTCCACGGCACTTTCAACCGTACCGTAACCCGTCATCATAACCACCACGGTAGAAGGATTCAGTTTTTTTGCCTCTTTAAGAACATCAATCCCCCCGATTTTCGGCATTTTTATATCAGTAATCACCACGTCGTAGTTATTTTGACCTAACTTCTCAATGGCTAAACCCCCATCTTCTGCCTGGTCAACAATAAAGCCTTCTGCCAGAAAAACTGCAGCCAGACTTTCCCGTAATGAAACGTTATCATCTACAATCAGTATCCTGCCACTGATCATGGTTCACAACCTCTTCGCTGACAAAGGGGATAAACAGCCAGAAGCCACCATTTGGCTCCGTGCTGCCAACCCAGATTGATAGATTCACTATCTCTTTGAATAAAACTCAGTTTACTGAGTTACGCTAAAAACCGCTGAAAGAAATTTCCTTGGATGTCCCGGCATGGCTCTCGCTCATTCTCGCCGGCCGTCCATGGCCGGCTTCCGAGGCGTCCGCCGCGAATCACCGTCCGGGTGATTCGTTCGGCGGCCAAACCCGCTATGAGCCAAGCCCGAACATCCGGTAATGTATCCCCGGCAATGCAAGTCAAAAAGTTGAGATAAAAGTTATGGATGCTGGGGGGAAGGGTAATCAACTAGAACGATCCCCGACCATCAGCTTTTTTATGACCTCAAAAGCTGTTTCGTCGGGATCACGCTGAAACTTTACCTCTAGTTGCAAAAATGTAAAGGTAGGTGAGATTATTCCCATTCAATAGTTCCGGGAGGTTTGGAGGAAATATCATAAACGACCCGATTAACACCATGTACTTCATTAATAATCCGGTTTGACAAACGCCCCAATAAATCATGGGGCATGCGGGCCCAATCAGCTGTCATTCCATCAACACTGGTAATCGCCCTGATGGCGATTACTTTTTCATAGGTCCTTTCATCACCCATCACCCCCACGGTTTTCACTGGTACCAGCACAGCAAAAGCCTGCCAGATTTCATCATAGAGTCCAGCCCTGGTTATTTCCTCGATGACAATGCTGTCAGCCTCACGAAGGATTGCCAGACGTTCCGGGGTTACGGCACCGATAATGCGGATTGCCAGCCCGGGACCGGGAAATGGCTGCCGTTTAACCAACTGTTCCGGCAATCCCAGCTCGCGGCCAACTTCACGCCCCTCATCCTTAAACAGTTCACGTAACGGCTCAATCAGTTCCATTTGCATATGCTCCGGCAAACCACCCACATTATGGTGACTTTTGATAACCGCCGAAGGACCTTTGAACGACACGCTTTCGATGACATCCGGGTAAAGCGTTCCCTGAGCCAGGAAACGTATATCTCCCAGTTTGCCGGCTTCCTCTTCAAAAACACGGATAAATTCGTTGCCGATAATTTTCCGCTTTTTCTCTGGATCAGTCACCCCGTCAAGCAGGCTTAAAAATCTCTTGCCGGCATCAACATAACGTAAATTCAGCTTCATCTTTTCACCAAAAAGCTGTTGAACTTCCTCTGCCTCATTTTTTCGCAGGACCCCGTTGTTGACAAAAATGCAGATTAGCTGACTACCAATGGCACGATGCAGGAGCAGAGCAACCACTGAAGAATCAACCCCACCACTCAAGCCACAAATCACCTTTTCCTTCCCAACCAGCTTGCGGATCTCCTCAATATTGGAATCAATAAAAGACTTCATCGTCCACAATCCATGGCAACCGCAGATAGTAAAGATAAAGTTATCCAAAATTTGACGGCCGCAGGGAGTATGAATAACTTCCGGGTGAAACTGCACACCCCAAAAGCGCTTTACAGCATCGGAGATGGCAGCAACAGGGGCATTATCAGTTTTGGCAATAGCCCGGAAACCAGATGGCAAACTACTGACCTTATCCCCATGACTCATCCAAACCTGCTGTGGAAAATCCAATCCAGCCAGCAGGGCATCCGGATGACCAGTTGAAGCCATTTCTGCCTGGCCAAATTCCCGTTCCCTGGTTTTCTCCACTTTCCCGCCCAGTTGAACCACCATTTCCTGCATGCCGTAACAGATCCCCAGCACTGGAAGGTTCAAACCCAAAATGGCCGAATCGAGATGTGGCGCTTTATCACC
>DQWO01000364.1 GCA_011042595.1 Pseudomonadota bacterium | reverse complement strand
CCTTTCCAGCCATGATGTCGATTCTGGTATCACCGACATAAACACATTTTTCTGCTTTTATTGCCAGCCGCCGGCTGCATTCTAGCAGTGGGTCCGCCGCTGGTTTTTTCTTGGCGGTGTCATCCGCGGTGATGATTTCCTCCAGCAGATCGAGTATTCCCGACTCTTCCAGTGGTTTCAACTTGGCGTGCATGTTTTGTCTGGGGGTTGCAGTAACCACAGCTACTTTGAAACCTTGTGCTGCTATCTGTTGCAAAATCTTTTTTGCTCCCGGTAGCAGTCGTACCTGTCCGTTAAACATTTCGGGAGCAATTTTCCGGGCGATTTCCCAGGCTTCATCTTTTAGCTGGGGATGATCGCCAAACATAGAGGCCGGAAAAAGTTTTTCCCAGAGGAAAGTGCCGTCCTGATTGGCTTTTTGTATCTGACCGGTAGAAACCCCGGGAAGTCCCAATCTGTCAAGAACTGCCTCGACAATCCGGTAGTAAATTTTTACGGAATCAATAATTGTACCGTCAAGATCGAACATGATCGCTTCAACAGTCAATTTTTTATCGGTTTTGGACCGGAGCTTCCGGTGGAAATTGTTCCCGTTGTTGATGGTGACTGAAACCAGATCGCCATCGTTTTTTTTCAGAACTTGGTGAACTGCTACCGGGGCCAGGATCTCAAGAATATTCCGGCCATGAACCCGAGTCTCTTCAGCTGGAAATAGAATTGCTGCCGGTATTCCTTCCAGGTCTGCTGGCACAATCCGGGCTGAACAGAATTTCGGATCCGGAGACTGGAGTTCAACTACCTTACTGCCCAAAAAAGGTTTGATGCTGGTAATGTCCCGGGGAGATATATCGATATTCAAGGTTCCGGGAAAGGGGGCAAACCCGAGCTTTTCAGCACATTGGGTCATGACCCAGTCGAGCTGGGTGAAAAAAGCAGCCTTCCCAGTGCCGGTGACAATTTTACCCGTAAAAGTGTGTCCGCATCTCATCTGAAACCTTCAGGCTTTCTTTTTGAAAAATTTTATCAGTTCAATGCTGAAACCATTTTTTCTTATTGAAATCGTCTGCTGATATCGGCAGATTCTCTTCTCCCTTGACCATTGGCTTAAGCTTTAAGACAAGTTCGTGATTCTCACCCAAAGCAGCCTTTAATGAGTGGATAGCCCGACTGACCGTCTGGTTCAGAAAATCTTGAAACTCTTGTAGGGCTTCAGTCGGCAGATTGTTGTATGCCTGGCGGATATTATCTGTCCAGACGGAAAGGGCCAATAGGTCGAGATCTTCGGCGCTACTCTTTTTATAGACATAGCCCTCGAGGGATCCGACCGAGGCGGCAAACTGATAAATTTCAGCATAGACAGGCATTATTTTACCTCTTACCATTCCAGCACTGCCGCTGCCCAGGTCAGGCCGCCGCCAAAAACGGTTAACAGAACCAGGTCGCCTTTTTCCAGGAAGCCGCTGCGGTTGGCTTCATCAAGGGCGATGGGGATAGTTCCGGCCGAGGTGTTGCCGTAGCGGTCAATATTAATAAATACCTGATCCAGCGGTTTCTTGAACTGCTTAGCCAGCATTTCAATGATTCTGAGATTGGCCTGGTGGGGAATGACTTTGGTAATCTGATCAACTGTGACCCCGGCTTTTTGCATTGCCTTGCCGGATATCTCCACCATATTACGGATGGCATGCTTGAAGATCTCTCTACCTTGCATGCTAATGTAATTGTATTCCGGTTTAAAATCTTCCCGGCCCACCGGATGTTCCGAGCCTAAGCCGGCAAAATAGAGCAGCTCCCCAAGTTTTCCGTTGGACTGCATTTCCACCGAAAGTATTTTTGCTCCCTGGTTTTCCCGGGATGCCACCACGGCTGCTCCGACCCCATCACCAAAAAGGACCGCCGTTGTCCGGTCATTCCAATCCATGTGATGAGAAACCAGTTCGCCGCCAATTACCAGGATGTTTAAATCCGGATCGTTTTTCAGGAAGCGGTCAGCAATGGCCAGGCCATAGACGAACCCGGAACAGGCGGCACAGACATCGAACGCGGCCGCCTTATCGGCATTAAGAAGGGCTTGAATAGTGCATCCCCCAGATGGCATCAGAGTGTCAGGGGTCAGAGTCCCGGCAATAATCATATCCAGATCGACAGGATCTATCTCTGCCATTTCCAGGGCTTGGCGGGAGGCAGGCAGGGCGAAATCGGAAAACTTTTCCCCGGGTTTAGCGATGTGTCGTTCTTTTATGCCGGTACGCTGGATAATCCATTCATCAGAAGTATCCATTATTTTTTCAAGGTCGAAATTGGTGAGGATGTTATCCGGGGCTGCAGAACCAGTTCCGAGTATGACCGTTGATTTCATGATCTTCTCCTGATGGAAGTGAATTTTATCCGAAAAATTGTTCTCCGACTTTTTTAAATACCGGTAATGAGCGCTCAATAGATGCATCATCAATGCAATAGGCCAGCCGGAAATATCCGGGACCCCCGAAGCCGCTGCCCGGCACCGCCAGGATATTATGGGTCTGGAGGATGCGGACGAATTGTACATCATCGCTGATGGGGCTTTTTGGGAAAAGATAAAAAGCCCCCTTGGGCTTTTCAAGGGTAAAACCGGCATCAGTCAGCCCGGCATAGAGAAGGTCGCGTTTTTGCCTATATTGGGAGATATCAATAGCAGCTCCCTGGATTCTGGCCACCAGCCGCTGCATGATTCCCGGGGCATTGACGAAGCCGAGGATCCGGTTGCTGAAAAGGTATCCGGCGGCCAGGGAGCTGAAATCGTCGGCATGAGGATTCAGGGCCAGAAAGCCAATGCGCTCTCCGGCAAGGGAGAGCTCTTTGGAATAGGAATTAGCAATGATGCTGTTTTTATAAAAGGGAAAGACAGGAGGTACCACCGCATCATCATAAATGATTTTACGGTAGGGTTCATCGGCAATCAGGTAGATGGGATGGCCGATTTCAGCAGATTTGCGCTCCAGCAGTTCCCCCAGTTTTTGTATCTGTGATTCCGGAAAGATGGCCCCACTGGGATTGTTGGGTGAATTGATGATTACTGCCTTGGTTTTTTCGTTTATTTCCGCTTCAATGGCCTTCAGGTTGAGGGTGAAGTCGGTCAGGGGATCAGCGGTTTTCAAAATCCCGCCGTGGTTGTCCACATAAAAATTATATTCAACAAAGAAAGGTCGTGGAGAAATGACTTCATCGCCGGGGTTGAGGATGGTTTTAAAAATAACGTTCAGCGCTCCGCCGGCCCCGCAGGTCATGACCACCGAATCAGCCGGTACTTTGATCTGCTGTTCACTGCTGAGCGTTCCGGCCACTGCCTGCCTGGTTTCAGGGTAGCCGGCATTGGGCATATAGCCGTATTTCATCGGGATACGTTCCTGGATAATCTTAACCAGTTCTGTTTCAACTTCTTCAGGCGGATAGACATCCGGGTTGCCAAGGGTGAAATCGTAAACGTTCTCAGCTCCCAGCCGGGCTTTTAATTCGGCTCCTTCCTCAAACATCTTGCGAATCCATGATGAACGATCCATGAAATTTTTAATTTTGTCCGCGATAGCCATTTCTAGTTTCCCTTCTCTTTGAGGAATTGATTGATAATGTCGAGTACCTGCCCCATCTGTTCAGGGGTGCCGATGGTGATGCGAATGCCCCGGTCAAGGGGTGGGGTGCTGAAGTAGCGAACCAGCACTTGGTGTTGCTGCAGATATTGGTATAAATCACCGGCCTTAAATCCTGCCGGGGGAATGCTGAAAATGAAATTTGACTGGCTGGGATAAGTGGTAAATTTTTTTTCGGTTAATTGCCGATTGAATTTCTGTCGCACCTTTTTTATTCTGGCAACAGTTTCTTCCAGGTAAGCCTGGTCCAGCAGGGCGGCAGTGGCTGCTTCCTGGGCCAGGAGGTCAAGGTTATAACTGTCCCGGGCTTTGTCCATTTCAGCGATCAGCATCGGGGCGGCAAAGGCCAATCCAACCCGCATGGCTGCCAGAGAGTATGATTTTGAAAATGTGCGGGTGACTACCAGGTTGGGATATTTGTCCAGCAGGGACAGGGCACTTTCTTCGGCAAAATCCGCGTAGGCTTCATCCACTACCAGGATGCCATCAAGCTGATCGGCTATTTTAGCGATAAAATGGTTGGAAAATCCCAGGCCATAGGGAGCATGGGGACTGGTGATGAAAAAAAGTTTTATCCCTTTTGTGGTTATAACTGGTTCTGGGGTCGCCGGATCAAAGGCAAAAACTTTAGGGCTGGCACCGCGAATTTGGGCCAAAACCGGGTAGAGAGAATAGGAGGGATCAAAAAAACCAACCTGTTCACCGGGGTCAATAAAAGTGTCCAGCAGTATCCTCAACAGGTCATCGGAACCATTCCCAGCCATGACCTGTTCAGCAGTTAGACCATATATTTCTGCTGCCGTCTGTCGCAGACAACTGCTGACCGGATCAGGGTAAAGCCGTAGCCTGTCATAATTTTCCGCCGCTTTCCTGATTGCAGCCGCTACTGCCGGAGATGGTGGATAAGGATTTTCATTGGTATTCAGCTTGATCATTTGGCTGCCGCGAGGAGGCTGAAAACCGGGAGTATAACCGGCCATTTTCCCGATTGAGGGACGGACATAGGGTGTTATACTCATAATAATTGCGCTGCTTCCTTGGCAAAATAGGTGAGAATCAGATCGGCTCCAGCCCGTTTGATCGACAACAGGGTTTCCATCATCACCCGGGGGCCGTCAATCCAGCCAAGCTGGTCAGCTGCCTTAATCATGGCATATTCACCACTGACATTGTACGCCGCCAGAGGATAATCAAACTCTTCCCGCATCAATCGAATGATATCAAGATAGGGAAGGGCCGGTTTGACCATGATCAGGTCAGCACCTTCCTGAATATCCTGGTCAGCCTCCCTGATTGCTTCCCGAACATTGGCCGCATCCATCTGGTAACTTTGCCGGTCACCAAACTGAGGTGGCGATTCAGCGGCGTCGCGAAATGGTCCATAGAACGCCGAGGCATATTTTACCGAGTAGGCCATGATCGGGGTTTCTTCGAACCCTTCATGATCCAGGGCTTCCCGTACAACTCCTATACGGCCATCCATCATGTCGGAGGGAGCGACCATATCAGCTCCGGCCCTGGCATGAGATACGGCTTCCCGGGCCAGAAGTTCCAGGGTGGGATCGTTGAGAATTTTTTCCCCCTGGATAATTCCGCAATGTCCATGGGAAGTGTATTCGCATAAACAGACGTCGGTAATTACCTGTACCTGGCTGGCGGTTGATTTGATCGCCCTGATGGCCCGCTGAATGATACCCTGATCGTCATAGGCTTCGCTGCCCAGCTCGTCTTTATGTTCAGGGATTCCAAAAAGGATGACCCCGGGAATTCCCAATGACTCCACTTCCTCCATTTCCTTGAGCAACATGTCAATGGAGAACTGGTAATTTCCCGGCATGGAGGATATCTCCTTTTTGACCCCTTCTCCAGGGCAGACAAACAGGGGATAGATGAAATTGTCAACGGACAGTCTGGTTTCCCGAACCATGCGGCGAATGGTTGGATTAGCCCGTAATCGGCGGGGGCGATAGATGGGGAAATACATGGTGATACTCCTTTAACCTTTAACCTTTAACTCAACTTTCTGAGTTGGACTTTCAGGATACATTGTCAAGCTGTTCGGGCTTGGCTCATAGCGGCATTGACCGCCGAACGAATCACCACGACGGTGATTCCCGGCGGGCACCTCACAGCTGCACACGATGTGCAGCGAGAATGAGCGAGAGCCATGCCGGAACAGCCTTTAAATAATTTTTTTCGGCTGTTTTTTCATAACTCAGAAAGTTGAGCTTTAACCTT
>DQWO01000194.1 GCA_011042595.1 Pseudomonadota bacterium | reverse complement strand
TGCAACTGCTGCGTGATGCCGGTTTTCCGGTTCCTTCCCGTTTATATCAGTTCAGTACTGGTGAAGAAAACATTGTACAGCTTCAACGGTTATCATCTGCCGGTCGACGGATAGTAGTTAATCATTTACATCCAGTCAATGAACTTCCGGCTGAGAAATGCTGGGTTCCTCCCGGTCTTATCAACTATCTCAATAATAAAGCTAACTTGGGAGAGATTGTTCCGGCGGCTCATGTTCCAGAACGTCGTTTGCTGACAATGGAACAGTTGAGACATGATCTGGATACGTTTACATATCCTTTGGTAATCAAAGCCGCCGTAAATGAATCCAGTGGTGGGGGAGGGGATGTGCAAATTTGCAGGAATCGTGCTGATGTTGAGTCCTTGCCGGCTGAATTCTGCACGGCTGAACGATTGGTGATGGAGGAATATTTTCCTGAGTTTCTCAACCTTTGTTTGAATTATGTGTTGATGGCTGACGGCCAGGTGGTCTATTGTGGTTGTGCGGAACAGGTGAGTGATGAGCATGGTTTTTATCAAGGAAACTGGCTTGATAGAGCGCTCAAGCTGCCTGAACTTGTTTTGAAGCTGGGGAACCACATTGCCGATAAAGGGGTTGCCGCAGGTTATTATGGTTTTATGGGTATTGATGTGGCGTTATTGCCGGGCGGTCAGGTGATGGCTTTTGATCTTAATTTTCGTGCCAATGGTTCTACCACGGCTTTGTTGTTTAGTGAGAGCATTGTTCATCGTACCGGTAAATCTGTAATGCGTCTGCGCTCCTGGCGAAGCCGCATCGGTTATCGTCATTTGCTGAAGATTGCCTACTCATTGCTCCAAAGTGGTTCGTTTCTACCATTGTGGAGTTATGATCCCCGGGCGGATGGTCTGCGGGATTCCGAAGCGCGGTTAGGGGGATTGCTGATCGGTTTCACCCGGGAAGAAGTGCAGGATCTTGAGTTGGAAATTGCCAGCCGGGGTCTGGAGTGATGAATGAGGATAATGTTTTTGCTATGGATGAATGGTTGAAACAGTTTTACTACTTTAAGGAGGCCTGAATATGAGCCTGATTTCCGGAAACCTGGCCAAAATGGTCAACAGACTTGATAACCCGGCCTCCTACCGGCTTCCGGTAGGGACGATATCGGTCCCCTTGAATCAGTATATCGGCCAACCGTTGAGCCTCAATTTCACTGGCCGGATAAACTGTATTGCCTGCGGACGGCTGATTAAGAAAAGTTTTCAGCAGGGGTACTGCTTTCCCTGTGTGCGGAAACTGGCAGTCTGTGATATCTGCATGGTGAAACCGGAAAAGTGTCATTATGCCGCCGGTACCTGCCGGGAGCCACTCTGGGGTGAAGCCCACTGCCTGCAGGACCATTATGTCTACCTAGCCAACACCTCCGGAGTGAAAGTTGGAATTACCCGGCTTTCCCAGGTTCCCACCCGCTGGATTGACCAGGGGGCAGTTCAGGCTCTGCCCCTCTACCGGGTAAAGGAGCGCCTGATATCCGGTCTGCTGGAGGTGCGGCTGAAAAACGAATTGAGTGACCGTACTGACTGGCGACGCATGCTTTGTGGTGCTCCGGAGATCGTTGATTTGCCGGCGATTGCCAAAACACTGCATGAACGTTTTGCCGTTGATATTGCTGATTTGCGGAAACTTTTTGGTGAGGATTCAGTTACCTTCATGGATGGAGCAAATCCAGTAGAGATTACCTACCCTGTTTCTTCCTATCCTGAGAAGATAAGTGCCTATAATCTTGACAAAACCCCGGAAATCAGTGATGTACTGCTGGGAATCAAGGGTCAGTACCTGATTTTCGCCGGCGGAGTGCTCAACGTCCGCAAGTACGGTGGTTATTTTGTTGAGCTGACGGTTGGCGAATAGGCTGAAGCTTTATTATTAGGTGTCTTTGCATTGAAAAGACTTTTTCCATTTTTATGTTTGATCCTGGCCGCTTTATGCTGGGGCGCTAATTTTGTCGTTGGCCGGGCTCTCAATAATGATATTCCGCCCCTGGCTTTCAATTTCTGGCGTTGGACTATCGCGCTGGTTTTTCTGCTGCCTTTCAGCGGTTTAAAGGTATGGCAATATCGGCGGATTGTCCGCCGGCATCTGCCTTTGACCATAATGTTGGCAGCGACCGGGGTTGCCGGATTTAACAGCCTGGTTTATACCGCCCTGCATTCAACCACTGCCATAAATGCCGCCCTGATGATTTCTACGGTTCCCCTGTTGGTGCCCACGCTTTCCTACCTATTTTTCAAAACCCCGTTGACCGGCCGGCAGGCGCTGGGTACGGCCGTGTCTATGGTGGGGGCCCTGGTGGTTATCGCCCATGGGAATTTGGCCCATATCCTGGCCCTTGATTTTTCCGTCGGTGATCTGCTGGTGTTGACCGCGGCGTTTTTCTGGTCACTCTATACCGCTTTTTACCATCGGCGACCGCATGAAATTCCGCCGGTTGATTATCTGGTCATTATTTCCCTGCTGGGGATATTGATGCTTCTGCCTTTTTATCTTCATGAACTTGTTACTGTCGGCGGTTTTCCCCTCAATAAAATCAATATCACTGCTATCCTTTACGTGGCGCTTTTTGCTTCCGTCATTGCCTTTATTGCCTGGAATCATGGGGTTGTGCAAATCGGGGCGAACAAAGCCGGCCTTTTTATTCATTTCATGCCGGTATTCAGTGCTATCCTGGCCATCATCTTCCTGCATGAAAAACTTTACATGTACCACTTTGTTGGGGTTGTCTTTGTCTCCCTGGGTATTATCCTGTCGTCACGATCGGGAATTCGTGGTGTACCGGTTTCCGGTAAAAATGGGATGAGATGAAAACTGTCTCTGTCAATCCCATGTACCGTTACCTGATTGTTTTGACTATTGCCTCGGCGGTGGGATTGCAGGCCTGGCGGACGTTATTTAATAACTTTGCGGTGGAAACCGTCGGCCTGAACGGCGCCCAGGTGGGAATCATCCAGTCGGTACGGGAAATTCCCGGTTTCCTGGCCCTGCTTACCGTCTATTTTATCCTGATTATTAAAGAACATCACCTGTCGGCCCTTTCAATTCTTTTCCTGGGGCTGGGGGTTGCGCTTACCGGCTGCCTGCCGACTTACAGCGGTATTATCATCACCACCCTGATTATGAGTTCCGGGTTTCATTATTATGAAACCACCAACCAGTCTCTGACCCTGCAGTATTTTGATAAAACCAAATCCCCCCTGGTATTCGGCCGCCAACGTCGCTATGCCGCCCTGGCCAATATTGCCGTCGGGGTTTTTATTTATCTTGCCCAGCCCTTTCTCAGCTATAAACAGCTTTACCTGTTGATCGGTGTTTTGCTGGTTGCGGTGGGTGTCTGGGGATTTTCCCGGAAGCCGGTGGATGAAAGCCTGCCACTCCAGCATAAAAAGATGATCTTGCGGCAGAAATACTGGCTTTTTTATTTTTTGACCTTTATGGCCGGAGCTCGACGGCAGATTTTCATTGCTTTTGCGGTTTTTCTGCTGGTGAAAATCTTTCATTTTTCTCTGGGAGAAATAGCGATTCTTTTCCTGATCAACAATGTCATAAATTTCTACCTCAGTCCCCTGATTGCCAGGGCCATCATCAGGTTTGGCGAAAGGAAGGTGCTTTCGCTTGAATATGGTAGCCTGGTGCTGGTTTTTATCGGCTACGCCCTGGTGCACAGTAAGCTGCTGGCTGCCGGGCTCTATATCCTGGATCATGTTTTCTTCAATTTTGCCATTGCCATCCGCACCTATTTTCAGAAAATCGGCGCGCCTCGGGATATCGCCCCCAGCATGGCGGTGGGTTTCACCATTAATCACCTGGCCGCCGTGGTGCTGCCGGCCCTCGGCGGACTCATCTGGATGGTTGACTACCGTCTGGTCTTCATTGCCGGCGCGGCCATGAGCCTGGTGTCTCTGGGCGCGGCCCAGCTGATAAATGTGGGGACATAATACCTATTTATTGGAGCTCAACTTTCTGACTTGTGTTACCAGAATACGTTATCAGGATGTTTGGGCTTGGGTTGTAGCGGCATTGGACGCCGAACGAATCACCACGATGGTGATTCGCGGCGAACACCTCGGAGCTGTACACGATGTGCAGCGAGAATGAGCGAAAGCCATGCCGAAATATCCTGATATTAAGATTTTTTCAGCTGTTTTTTCATAACTCAGAAAGTTTAGTCGGAGGTCAACAACCATGACGATAAACAATAAACCGGAAGTCAAATACCGGCAGGATTACCAGCCACCGGCTTTCATCATTGACCAGGTGGATTTGACTTTTGATCTGGCCGAAGAGAATACCGTGGTGACCGCCAAAATGGTGATCCGCCGGAATCCAAATTCCAATCAATCTTCAGCCCCCCTGGTCCTGGACGGCCGGCAGCTGAAATTGGAGTCGGCATCCCTCGATGGCCGAGCCTTGTCTCCCGCTGATTACCAGGTGGATGAAGAATCCCTGACCATCGCATTGGTGCCGGATGTTTTTGACTTGCAGATTGTAACCCGCATTAACCCCCGGGCCAATACCGCCTTGGAAGGGCTCTATCTTTCCAGCGGTAATTTCTGTACTCAATGTGAGGCCGAGGGCTTTCGCAAAATCACCTATTATCTTGATCGCCCCGATGTTTTGTCCCGGTTTCGGACCACCATTCGCGCCGACCGCCGCTATCCGATCTTGCTTTCTAACGGCAACCTGATCGATCACGGAGAACTTGCAGACGGTCGTCATTTTGCCACCTGGGAAGATCCTTTTAAGAAGCCCTGCTACCTCTTTGCCCTGGTGGCCGGCGACCTGGTGGAAATACGTGACAATTTTACCACCATGTCCGGCAGAAATGTTTCCCTTCATATTTACGTGGAAGCCCGCAATTGCCATAAATGTGCCCACGCCATGCGGTCGCTGGAGAAGGCCATGCGCTGGGATGAGGAAACCTATGGCCTTGAGTATGATCTGGACCGCTACATGATCGTTGCCGTGGATGATTTCAACATGGGGGCGATGGAAAATAAGGGCCTGAATATCTTTAATTCAAAGTATGTTCTTGCCGAGCCGGAGACGGCCACCGATGCTGATTTCCAGGCTATTGAAGGGGTGATCGCCCATGAATATTTTCATAACTGGACCGGCGACCGGGTGACCTGCCGGGATTGGTTTCAGTTGAGTCTCAAGGAGGGATTGACGGTTTTCCGGGACCAGGAATTTTCCGCCTCGGTGATCGGCCGGGCAGTGAAAAGGATTGAAGATGTGCGGATTTTGCGCAACGCTCAGTTTCCCGAGGACCGTGGTCCGCTGGCCCACCCGGTTCGTCCGGATTCCTACGTCGAAATTAATAATTTTTACACGGTGACGGTGTACAATAAGGGAGCCGAAGTCATCCGTATGATTCAGACCCTCATCGGCCCTGAATTTTTCCGCCGCGGCCTGCGCCTCTATCTTGAACGCCATGATGGCCAGGCGGCCACAATCGAGGATTTTGTCGCCGCCATGGCCGAGGTCAGCGGCCGGGATTTTTCTCAGTTTTGCCGTTGGTACAGCCAGGCGGGGACCCCGGAGCTGCGGGTGCGAACTGACTACGATTCTGAGGATAAAACTTTCACTGTCAATCTGCGGCAATTCTGCCCTCCCACCCCGGGACAGGAAAAGAAAGAACCTTTTCTGATTCCGGTGGTGGTTGGCCTGCTGGATCGTAAAGGGCAGTCGCTGCCTTTGCAACTGGCCGGTGAATCGGAACCCGCGGTTGGTGATTCCCTGGTACTGGAATGTACCGCAGCCGAATCTTCCTTTCAGTTTATCAATCTGTCCCGGGAGCCGGTGCTTTCCTGCCTGCGGAATTTTTCGGCTCCGGTGATCCTGGATATTGATTGCAGTGATGC
>DQWO01000253.1 GCA_011042595.1 Pseudomonadota bacterium | reverse complement strand
GGTTTATTGGCGACAAATTATCCTTTGACATTTATGATTGGATGTTATAAAGAAAACTAAAAATATTATGAATATTATGAAAATTTATTTGGGCAGGCGTTGTTTCCGGCTGTCAGGTGTGTGGATTGATGATGAAATTAATACAGTTTTTTTTATGTTTATCTTTAGCTTTTACACTTTTTTTGGTGACTGTAGGTTTTATTGATGCGGCTGAAGTGTTGCAGCTTGATCTTGAGACTTCGGTCAACGTAGCCCTGAAAAATAATCCTCAAATTAATATCGCCCAACAGCAGAAGTACCAAAAACAGGGTCTCCTGATCCAGGCCCGATCTGGCTATCTGCCTCATCTTTCGGTTGAGGCTGGAGCTGGTCGGCAGTATATTGATAATCTCGAACCTGATGATGAAGATACCGTCGGTAACGCTTCGATCAGCGCTTCGCAACTGATCTATGATTTCGGCAATACCGGCGGAGCTATTGCTGCTGGTCGCAGTAGTCTGGAAGCAACCGAAGAGAATCTGCAACAGATACGAAAAGATGTTGTTTTTGCCTGTAAAAGGGAATTTTATGCGGTGCTGGCCCGAGAACGACTAATTGAAGTGGAGAAAGAGGCAGTTGCTAACTATGAGCAACAGCTCTATCGGGCCCGCAAATATTTTGCCGCCGGCATCAGAACAAAAATTGATGTAACCAATGCTGGTGTCAATCTCTCTGATGCTCGCCTGGCCCTGCTCCAGGCCCGTTCCAACCTGAAAATTGCCCGGGTTCGGCTCGAACAGATTCTTGGGATCAGACCCAACCGAGGTTTTTACAAGTTGATTAGCAACGAAGGAACTCTACAGGAATTGGCCGCCGGCAAACCACTGTTGCCAGATTCGGTGGAGCTGTTGCTGGAAACCGCTTTCAGTTCCCGCTCCGACATGAAAGCGGTCAACTCTTTAATTAGAGCTGCCAAGGCTGAAATCCGCCGGGCCAGAAGTGGCTATTTCCCCTCTATCAATGTTCAGGCCAGTTATGATGAGTATGATACTGATCTGACCTCAATTCAGGATCAGTGCTTCTTTGGCGTCAACCTCACCTGGGAGATCTTTTCAGGATTCCAGACCAAAGGTGAAACGGTTGCAGCCAAGGCCCGTTTTGAAGAAATAACTGCTACCCTAAAGGAGCTCGAACTGGCCGTTACCCAAGAAGTTACCGACAGCTGGCTGAGAGGAATTGAGTATCGGGACAGCGTTGATATTGCCGCTGAAACCATGCAGCTGGCAGCTGAGAACTTCATTCTCGCAGATAAACGCTACAAAGCCGGCCTCAATGACATGATCGAATACAATGACGCCCAGCTCAGCCTGACCCGCTCTCAATCAAGTTTGGTGACCGCCTACTATGACTACTTAACGGCTTTAGCCCGGATTGAAAATGCGGTTGGCGTGATCCCGGGATTGGCAGTCGAGGAAACAAAATAAAGAGGTTGATAAAAAAAGGATTTTTCGATGAAACGACCACTGATAATCATGTTGTCGACAATTATGCTTTTACTTCCTGTAGCCGGTCTTTGCAAAGATAAAAAAGAACCGGCAGCTCCCGAAAAACCAGCCTTGCCGGTCGAAGTAATTATCGTCAAAAAAAGGCCGGTACCGATCTGGCTTGAATTTACCGGCAAGACCGAAGCCTCCAAAAGAATTGAGGTTCGGGCTCGGGTAACCGGCATTCTCGAGAAGGTTCTTTTTCAGGAGGGTGCTGTTGTCAAAAAAGGAGCCCCTCTTTTTGAAATTGAGAAGAACAGTTATCTGGACGACCTGCACCAGGCCCAAGCCCGACGCAAAAGAGACCAGGCCACCCTCGACCTGGCCACAGCCAACGTCAAGCGTTTTGAGCCTTTAGTCGCCGAAGGCCTGGCACCGCGAATCACTCTTGAAGAGTACCAGGCCAAAAGAAATGAGCTCCTGGCGACGGTTGAAGCGGATGATGCCGCAATCAGAACCGCAAAGCTCAGTTTGAGTTATACTACCGTCCGAGCCCCGATCAGCGGGCGCATCAGTCGTCTCCAGGTTGATGTTGGCAACGTGGTCGGTTTCGGGGAGAAAACCGTACTAACAACGATGGTCTCCGATGATCCAATGTATGCCTATTTTAAACCAACTGAGGAAGAGTTTCAAATCATGCGCAAGTTTGCTTCGAAAGAGGTGCTTGATGCCAGACTTCGGGTACCGAATCAGCGTAACATCATCAAACGTGATCCATTCACCGGAAAAGTCGATTTTACCGATAATCGGGTTGATGCGATGACTGGTACGATAACCATGCGGGCCGCGGTTGCCAACCCTGAGTACCTGCTTCTGGAGGGAACCTTTGTCTACGCCGATATTTTTGTGACTGACAAGATTCCCTTTCTCATGGTACCTCCCCATGTTGTCCTTGAAGATCAACAAGGGGGATTCGTCTATGTCGTCGATGAAAAAAGTCAAGCTAAAAGAGTCAATGTAAAACGTGGCCTTGAGGGGCGTCACTATCTTGAAATAACCGAGGGGCTCGATGATGGGGCTCAGGTAATCATTTCGGCGTTAATCAAATTACGGCCTGGAATGAGGGTTGCGGCCAAAGATACAACCGCGACCAAAGGAGTTATGGCAGTTTTGAAAAAACTGAAGATGGGCGGGGATAAGGAGTAATTATGTTCTCGGTTTTTTTCATCAAGCGCCCTATTTTTGCCATGGTGATAGCCCTGCTCATTGTCCTGGGCGGGCTTGTCTCAATCGGCATCCTGCCGATTCAAGAATATCCTGATGTGGCCCCGCCGACGGTAGTGGTTACTGCCGTTTATGTTGGTGCTAACGCCGCAACGGTTGAAGAGACTGTTACCCGGCCATTGGAGGATAAGATCAACGGCGTTAACGGTATGATCTATATGGACTCTTCAAGTACCAGTTCCGGTACATCAACCATCAATATCTACTTTGAACCCGGTTATGACCTTGACATTGCGGCCGTGGATGTCCAGAACAAGGTTTCAATGGCGACCCCGCAGCTGCCGGCGGAAGTGATTCAGCAGGGGGTTGTCGTTGATAAAAAATCACCTGCAACGGTCTGCTTTGTTACAATCAGCGGGGATGACCGTTATGATGAAAGCTTCCTCAGCAACTTCGCCAATCTCAACGTTATTGACGAGTTAAGAAGAATTAAAGGTGTCGGTAAAGCTGAAATCTTCGGTGAGAAAAAATATTCGATGCGGATCTGGCTTGATCCGGATCGGATAAAATCTTTGGGGATAAGTCCAACCGAGATTATGGCGGCAATAAAATCCCAGAACCGCCAGGCTGCTCTCGGTAAGATTGGGGCGCCACCGACTTTCAAAAATCAGCAGATTGAATTCACCTTGACCACCGAAAGCCAACTCGAACAGGTGAAAGAGTTTGCCGAAATTGTTATTAAATCCAGTAATGACGGCAGCCTGGTCTACTTGCGAGATGTGGCCACAATCGAATTGGGCTCAGAACAATATCAACAAAATGCCCTGCTCAACCGGAAACCGGCTGCCGCCATAGGTATCTCACAGCTTCCGGGTTCCAACTCTTTGGAGATCAAAAAACAGGTGGCGGAAAAGCTTAAATTACTGGAAAAGCGTTTTCCGGATGGTGTCAAAGCCTCAATTCCTTACGACACAACTCTCTTTGTTGAAGTGGCAATTAAGAATGTTGTAACCAACCTCTTTATTGCGGTTCTTTTGGTAATTCTGATTGTTTTTCTCTTCCTGGGTTCCTGGCGGCCAACGGTAATTGCCGCAGTTGCAATACCCGTCTCCTTGATCGGCACTTTCGGAATTATGAAGCTTGCCGATTTTTCGATAAATTTTCTCACTCTTTTCGGCCTTATCCTGGCAATCGGCATAGTCGTTGATGACGTTATTCTCGTCGTTGAAAACGTCGAAAGAATCATGGAGGATGAGCCCGACCTGTTGATTCCCCAGGTCGTCAAAAAAACGATGCTTGAGCTGATTGGTCCGATCATTGCCACGACTCTGGTTTTGGTCGCAGTCTTCGTCCCGGTTTCAATGATGCCCGGTCTGACCGGCTCAATTTACCAGCAGTTTTCCCTGACCATAAGCTTCGCCGTTATGATCTCATCCCTTAATGCCTTGACCCTGTCACCAGCACTGGCCGCAATCATTATCAGGAGAAGGCCGGAAGGAAAGGGGAAATTTATTATTTTCCGCATTTTTGACCGTTTTTTTGAACGTCTGACCGTAAGCTATACAAATCTTGTGCGGCTCCTTATCAAAATGCGTTGGTTGGTGGTGCTGGCTTTTATCGGCCTGCTGGTTGCTACCTGGTATATCTTTACGATAACCCCGACCGGTTTTGTTCCGCAAGAGGACAAAGGCGCATTTCTGGTTATGCTCAATTTAAAACCTGGATCCTCAATTGAACGGACAGTTGATGTCCGCAAGAATATTGAAAAACAAATTCTTGCGATAGACGGTGTTTCTGATTTGATAATGATCGACGGTTATAACATTTTGACGGGCACTCTGGACGGCAGTTCCGGTGTCGGCTTTGTTACTCTCAAGCCCTGGAGTGAACGGCAGACCCCGGAACTTGGTGTACAATCAATTATCAATCAGGTAAATAAAATGGGAGCCGCCATCAGTGAGGCTCGAGTTGTGGCTTTCAACCTGCCGGGGATTCCCGGCCTTGGCACGGTCGGCGGTTTCGATCTCCGCCTCCAGGACTATCTGGCCGGTGATATTGACACTTTTGTCGGCCATGCTCACAAGCTCATTGCCGAAGCCAATAAAGATCCCCGAATCGGTATGGCCTATACGACCTATGCCCCAAATTATCCGACTCTGGCTGTCGATATTGACAGAAAAAAACTGAGTGCATTGGGCGTCGATCTTTCTGAATTGTTTACGACCATGCAGGTCTATTTCGGTTCGGTTTACGTCAATGATTTTACCAAATTCGGCAAAGTTTTCCGGGTCTATATCCAGGCGGAAAAAGATTTTCGAAGTTCGCCCCGGGATGTCGATAAACTTTTTGTCCGCAATCGCCAGGGCGCCATGGTGCCGTTGGCTGCCCTGGTCAGTGTCAACTTCAAAACCGGGCCCCAGAACCTGGCTCACTACAACATGTATCGTTCGATCCAGATTAACGGGCAGGCGGCGCCGGGTTACAGCTCGGGACAGGCGATGGCAGCTATGGAGGAGATTGCTGACCGGGTTCTGCCGGCTGACAAAACCTTCGGCCTGGACTGGTCCGGGATGTCTTACCAGGAGCGTTTAGCCGGCAACGCCCAGATTTTTGTCTTCGCTTTTGCCCTGATTGTCGTCTACTTAGTTCTGTGTGCCCAGTATGAGAGCTGGATTTTACCAATCATGATTCTGATTTCAGTTCCCCTGGTAATGTTGGGTGCCCTTCTGGCCCAGCGCTTTGCCGGCCTGGACAACAATCTTTTTGCTCAAATCGGCCTGGTTTTACTAATCGGCCTCTCCTGCAAAAATGCCATTTTAATTGTGGAATTTGCCAAAGAGTTGCGTGAGCAAGGCCAATCGATTTTCAATGCCGCGCTTAATGCCGCATCCCTGCGCTTTCGCGCCATAATGATGACGATCCTCTCTTTTGTCCTTGGCGTGATACCGCTTGCCTTTGCCGCCGGTGCCGGGGCCATGACCATGAGATCGATCGGCACCGTCGTCTTAGGCGGCATGGTCGCCGCCTGTTTTATCTCGACCCTGCTGGTACCGGTGGTTTACGTTCTGCTTGAAACCATGCGTGAGAAGGTGGTCAACGTCGAGGAAGAGGTGCGTAATCGCGAAACTCTATAATTGTTTAGTGCCTTACCCCTGAAATGCTGTCATAAAAAACAAGAAAAAAATACTCAAATATAAACCACCCGTTCGCGATGCTCACTTGAGAACACAGAGAACACGAAGGAAAATTAACAGGTTATTT
>DQWO01000304.1 GCA_011042595.1 Pseudomonadota bacterium | reverse complement strand
CTTCTTACCGGGCCCTGAGGACCCGGTTTTGTATGTTGCAAATAAATGTAGTGCCACTTGAATCTTTTCTGGTGCGCAAATAGATGATTTACTTAGATATATTTTTTATGTGTTAAACATGGGTCAGTAAAGCACAAATCCACAAAAAAAAGCTGCTCCCACCAGGAAAGCAACCCCATATTCACACAACATAATGTAATTTCTACTCCATGCCAATATACTCAAACCTGGTCAGACGGGCCAGTCCACAGATAAGGAGTGACGCCAGCAGAGGAACCAGATTTAATAGTAACCAGTCGCAACCTTTTCCCTTTTCATTGCCCATCTTCAAACTGCATCTCATACAGTTTTTTATAGAGCCCATCTTTAGCAAGAAGATCCTCATGGCTTCCCACATCGCGGATTTCACCGCCTTCAAGGACCACAATGGTATCCGCGTAGCGCACGGTTGACAACCGATGAGCAATAACAAAGGTTGTCCGGTTGGCCATCAAATTAGCCAGGGCTTTTTGGACCATCGATTCACTCTCGGTATCGAGAGCGCTGGTCGCCTCGTCAAGAATCAGGATTGGAGCATCCCTCAGGATCGCCCGGGCAATACAAATCCTTTGTCGCTGCCCCCCGGAAAGGCGCAACCCGCGATCACCAATGCTGGTTTCATATTTTTCGGGCAAAAGATCGATAAATTCATCGGCACAGGCCTGCCGGGCCGCCAGAACAACTTCATCATTGCTGGCATCCTGTCGCCCGTACCTGATATTATTCATGATCGTATCATGGAAAAGAAAGGTTTCCTGGTCCACCAAAGCGATATTACCGGTCAGATCTGCCAATGAAAGGCGACGAATATCCACCCCGTCAATGGTAATAACTCCTTCCTGGGGGTCATAAAAACGATTCAGTAAACCAACCATGGTGGTTTTTCCCGAACCACTGGGGCCAACCAGAGCAACCACCTCGCCAGCTGAAACGGTGAGGGAAACACCTTTTAATACCGGTAGGCTGTCATACGCAAAGGTTACCCGGTGAAAAGCAACGGCACCCCGCGCGCGTCCTAAAGAAACCGGATCGGAGGAAAAGGTAATCTCAGGTTTTTCATCAATAACTTCAAAAACCCGCTCCGCGGCCCCGACGGAGGTATGCACCAGGTTACTTACCTTGCTTAACCTTTTCACCGGACCATACATCATCGCCACCGCCGCGATGAAGGAGAACAGCTCCCCCTGGGTTATGGCCCCCGAAAAAACCCGGTGCAAACCATACCAGGCCACGCCCGCCATCCCCAGCGAACCTAATAATTCAACAATGGGCGCCGAGGCTGAATTGTATTTAAGCACCTTCCTGATAAAATGGTAATAACGCTGATTTTCATAAAAAAAACGGGAAGACTCGTCTTTTTCGCGACCAAAAGATTTCACCACTTTTATCCCCGCATAGGTCTCCTGCAAAATAGCGCTGAGACCACCCATGGCCTGCAACCCTTTACGGGTGTTATTTTTAATTTTGCGGCCGATAACCGTTGCGGGAATAATTGCCACCGGCAAAACCAGAAAGGCAACCGAAGCCAATTTCCAATCATTATAGAAAGCCAGCACAACCAATCCAATCAGGGAAAAACTTTCCCGTACCCCGCCCACCAGAACATCAGCTGCCGAACGCTGCAACATGCCGATATCATTGATAATTTTTGACAAAAGTTGGCCGGATGAATGGCGGGAAAAATACCCCATGGACAAAGAAAGTGAATGGGTATAAATTTCATTACGAAGGTCCTGTACCACCAGCTGACCAGCGGTCTTAATAAAATATTCCTGTCCATAACGGGCAACACCCTTGACAATCGCCAAGGCAACAACAACCAGCGGCACAAATTTTATCAGTGAGGCATCACCGACAGCAATGATTTTATCCACCAGGGGCTGGATCAGCTTGGCGATGGCCACATTCGATCCTGCAACCAGCAAAGAGCCAACCACGGCAATAAACACCCTCCCCTTATAGGGACGTAAATAAGCCAGGAAGCGGCGGAAAACTGCCAGATTCTTTTTTTTCACCATAGTGGATCCAAGCTATGCTTCGTTAGTAAAATAATCGGAGATAACTCCCATGAAGGGATTATATTTTATGGCGTAATGACTTAAGCCCTGTTTCACGAAACCGGCAGACATAGTTTCATCTTCCTGCAGCAGGGTCTCTTTTCTCTCTTGCCAGGCCCGGGCATCCAGGGAAAGGATTTCTGCCACTTTTTTGGCGTAGGATGCAGCCACCGGAAGGTCAGAGTAGGCGTTGACAAACCAGGGCATCACTTTCCCCACTTTTTCCAGAAAAAGATTATGTTCCGCGCCAAAATCGAGACATGATCCTGCCGTAAAGTTTTCCATGTGGGACATCTTTTCATAATTAATATAGTTTCCGCGAGCACTAATTTTATAGGCCTCAGTACCGGGAAAGGGAAAGAAAAATGACCAGCGATAACGGCCAGGCTTCGCCTTGGCCATTAATCTGATCGTATCCATAACCTCTTCATAACCTTCATCAGGCAGCCCGATCATCAAGAAAACAGATGTATGAAGACCGAGATTATTGGCAGTCTGGATGGCATTGGTTATCTTCTCATTTTTCATATGGCGTTGAAGTACAGTCGCGCGAATTTTTTCGTTGCCGCTTTCAACCCCAAACTTGACAATTTTACACCCAGCTTCCACCAGATAACGGGCCCTTTCCTCATCGAAAAAACCTACATGGGCATTGACGACAAAGGGCAGAGAACATACTTTTTTGTAGGCGGTGCAAAAATCCTTGATATATTCCCGAGAAAAAGTGAAAAGATCATCGTCAAAAATAAACATGGTAATATTCTGATAGCGTTTCAGCAGGTATTGTATTTCATCAATAATCTGCTCGACATCAAAAAACCTGATATAGTTCAAGGCTTTAAAACTACAATGGAGATCCTTTCTGTAGCGCGACACAACCTGGTGGTTGAAACAATAGGTACAGGAAAACGGACAGCCACGGGAGGCCATTAAACCAACCCAACCATGTTTCACATCGATAATTTTCTGGAAATCAAAAATATCATAATCCTTAAAAGGCAGGCTGGTAAGCTCCGGCAACGGACGAACAGGGTTTATCTGCACGACATCACCTTTCCCGTACCCGAGGTTTCTGAGACTGGAAACATCTTCTCCCCGGGATAGCGTCTCAACAAAATCTAAAAACGCTTCTTCAGACTCTCCACGCATAATATAATCAAAGCTACCCGTTGCTAAAATCTGTTCCGGCGCGGCCATGGCATGGATGCCACCACATAGCAGGAGAGCGGATGTTGCCTGGCGGGCCCACTCAGCCAATTTCCTGGCATAAGCCCATTGATTGGTAACCACCGAAAAACCGATGACGTCCGGAGCTATTTGTTTAAGCCGATCACTAAATTGCTCTTGAGACGGCAGCGGCTCTATATCTTCACATAACTGCCAGAGTTCCACCGTATGACCGGCCTGTTTGAGCACCGAGGACAGATGGGCAACGCCATAGTTAAACCCAACCTGCGAATGGGCATTGGGGTAGATAAAAAGTATCTTCATAGACAATCCATGATCAAATTACTCCCGTTTTCCAACCAGTCATCCACCATAACCTTTTCGATGATACATGATGCGGGCAATGATGTCTTCGATATCTATTGCGGCGGTATCGGTAAGGCTATCCACATGAACGATATGACTGCTTTGGCGTCCATAGGCACTCCACCGACGGATAAAACGCATATTATTGGAACCGGCAAATATGGTTATACACGGTATTTCGAGGGCCACACTGATGTGCTGGCAGGCGGAATCATAACCGATAAATTCATCACTGTTGGCAATCAAAGCCCCTATTTCTCCAATCCTGCTCTGGAGACCTATAACTCCCCACGCCAGTCCATCAGTCTTTTCGTCACCAAATACTGTCTGAATAGTGAGATAACCATGTTTTTCAATAACAGCAAGCATTGAATTCGCTTCATCCAGCTCCTGTTTCCCAAATCCTTTATCCAGCAGGATAACTGTATTCGGCTCCCGCAGGAGAGTGAGGAGTAAGCTCTCCTCGAAACGCCGTCCGACTCTTTTTCGCGGGTTGCCCCCAACACCAAAATTTACCACAATAATTCTTTGTGCTCCTTTTCGTCTTAAAAGGTCACAATACCTGGTTGCAATATCCTGGAAAGGCACAGGAAGCCAGACGTTAGGGTAGCAAAAATCCTTTTTATCAAGAAGGGTGTCCAGCCACGAGTTGGCCAGTTCTGGCATGGACACATTGTAATTTAGCGAATTACCGGAACGACTGTCGAAAAAATAGTAGCGATCCAGGGGCACCAGCGGTAAAATTCCCAACTGAGAAATACGCGAGTCCGGATCTATCAGGATAACCTCATTTTCCCCATCAGAAGCAACTTCCTGTTGGATAGCCTCTAAGGCAGCATACCAGCTTGACAGGCGTTCCAGCAGCCCTCCTTTCCTGGAATAGGCAAGCTTCCTGAACCTGATGCGAGAGTTCCCTCCGTACAGTTCTTCCAGCTTGCTGCCGCCGATAAGCACAAATTCAGCTTCCGGAAAGATCTTGCTGAGACGCTGGAAAATCACGCTGGTTACCGCAATATCAGCACCGATGGTAACCCGGGATAGCAAGAGAATCTTTTTTATCCGTTGGTGGCTGGATAAGGAGTTATGATTGGCTCTTACCCTGTTTATTCGCGTCAGAAGATCATCTGCCGCCTGGATACCGAACTTTTTTAACGTCAGGTCCAGCTCTTTTCCCCCTGGAACCTGGCGACAGAAGGTCATCACCTGGGCCATGATCTTATTGTAGGTTATGGTCTGCAACTCTTCGAAATCGTCACAAAGGCTTTCGACGATAATACTGAACAGAGCGGCAGCGGCGTGATGGGTAAGGTTCGGATCAGCGGAAAAAGTCATCATCTCGCAGAGTAAATCTATATACTCATCAGCATAACGGCAATCCTGCAGGTAATAATCCATAAAAGAATAGGCAATTTGGCGGGCCAGCAGACGCAGATCATCCGCATCAGCACCTTTCTTTTTCAAGATTGACCATTTTTTTCCATAATAGGAAGATTTCATCTTTTAATTGACCTTTTCCAGCAGCCTTTTACTTCCGTCGAAGACGGTTTCCGGTTTTATCATTAACATGCATTCATGATTTCGCGGGCATTCTTTTTGGTGACAGGGAGAGCAATCCAGCTCCTGACGCAAGACCAGGGTTTTTTCCAGGTTTGCCGCCGTATAGCGAGGATCGGTGGGGCCCATGACCACCACCACCGGGACATTGAAAGCAACGGCATAGTGCCGTGGACCTGTATCATTGGTCACCAGTAGCTGACATCTTTTTACCAGATATTTCAAAAGCGATAAATCGACCTTATCAGGACCCGTATTGATAATTTCCGCTTGACTGGTCTCACTGATAGACTTCGCTATATCCTCCTCCCCGGGGCCGACAAAGAGCAGAATTTTACAATTCCATCGGGCGACAAATAATTCAGCCAGCTGGGCAAAATACTCCGGGGGCCAGCATTTTGACGAGCCGAATTTGGCCCCGGGATTCAAACCGATGACCATGTCTTCCGAATGAATTCCATAGTTTTCCAGCAGCTGCCGGCCTTTTTCGGCAATTGACGCCGAGATATACAAAGTTGGCTTTGTCTGCTCCGGGATGTCCAAACCAAGCCAACGGCAGATATTCAGATAATACTCCACCATGGGAACCGGTAAAAAACCTTTCCCTTCAGGCAGAGGTACAGGACCACCACGCAACAATAGGGAGCGATAATTTCTCCGATAGCTATAGATGTTCTTAACTCCCGCAAGCCAGACAGCCAGGGTGGAACGTAGGGAATTGGGCAGAACAATGGCAATCTCCGGGTGCAGGCAGCGGATCGTTTGTACCAAGGTAAAAAAACCTCT